>CAZEQG010000446.1:0-2954 GCA_964514295.1 uncultured Alphaproteobacteria bacterium | reverse complement strand
GAGGCCACCTGGCGCCCCCTGGCCGCCCGCCTCAGCGAGCAGCGCGATCAGGCGATCGAAGCTCGCCTCCTCCATCGGCTCGAAGCGGCAGGCAAGCTCGCCGCGCCCGGGATCGACCCGCAGCACGGTGGCGATGAACAGCATCGCCGGCCCGCCGGCCACCGACGACAGCACGCCCGACAGCCGCTCCCCCGCCGCCAGCCCGGGCAGCATCAGCGGCACCCTGAACCCGTCGAGCGACACGTCGAGCGGCAGGTGCGGCACGCCGCGCAGGGCCACCCGCAGCGCCGGCACCCGCACCCTTTCATTGTAGCGACGCTCGCCCATCCACCTGCTCTCGCAAACCGCTCCCGGCGGCCCCCAGCCTAGCCGAAGCCGTGCGCTGCGTCATAGAATGCGGTCGACACCGGGGCGGGGCCGGGGATATCCTCCGCCCAGCAAACAATCCGAGATTGGGGGGCGTTATGCGCAAGATCCTCGTGGTGCTGGCATTCCTGGCGATGATCCCGACCGGGGCCTCGGCCCAGCAGGCCGCAGCGGGCGGCGATTTCTCGACCAAGGCGGCACCCTATGTGATCGGCGCCGCCATCGGGGCCGTTGCCGTGCCCTATCTCTACCCCGTCGCCGCCGCAACGGCGGGCAGCGCGCTCAGCGTCGTCGCCTCCGCCGGCACCTCGGTGGTGGGCTCGACCGTCGCCTTCGTCGAATCGACCCTGGCCGCCACCAACAGCGCCATCACCGCGATGGCGCCCGAGGCGCAGGTGCTGATCGGCGCCGCCCTGGGTGGTGCCGCCGCCTGGTGGTACGGCGAGAAGAACTGACCACAGATCCAGTCCATCCCTCGGGGAGTAGCTCCATGCGCAAGGTCCTGATCGTCGTCGCCGCCCTCGCGGCGCTGCCCTTCGCCGGCAACGCCCGGCCAGCCGCTGCCGCCGAAGCCTCGGTGCTGGTGCCGGTGGCCGTCGGTGCGGTGGTGGGTGCCATTGCCGTTCCCTATCTCTATCCGGTCGCGGCCACGGCGGTGGGTGCTGCAACCTCGGCCGTGGGCACGGTTGCCGGCGGCACCGGCTCGACGGTCGGCGGCGCCGTGTCGGGCGTGGGCTCGGCGATCGGCAGCGCCACCTCCGGCGTGCTGGGTGCCGTGACCTCCACCGTTTCCGCCGTCGGCAGCGCCATCGCCTCCGGCGCGCAGTCGGCCCATGCCGCCTTCATGGCCGCCAGCACGCCGGTCAAGACCATGGTCGGCGCCGTGGTCGGTGGCGCCACCGGCTACCTGGTCAGCGAGTAGCGCTACTCCACGGTCACTGCCTTGGCGAGGTTGCGCGGCTGATCCACATCGGTGCCGCGCGCCACCGCCGCGTGATAGGCGAGAAGCTGCATCGGCACCGCCGCCAGGATGGGCGCCAGCCCCGGCGGGGCAGCCGGTATCGGGATCACCGCCTCGGCCAGATGGCCGAGGCGGTTTTCCGCTTCCGGGTCTGCGACAAGGATGATCCGGCCGCCCCTTGCGGCCACCTGCTGCACGTTGGAGGCCAGCTTGTCGATGAGCCGGTCCCCCGCCGCCGCCACCACCACCGGCATGCTCTCGTCGATCAGCGCGATCGGCCCGTGCTTCAGTTCGCCGGCCGGCAGCCCCTCGGCATGGATGTAGGCCAGTTCCTTCAGCTTCAGCGCGCCCTCGGCGGCGATCGGCGCCATGCCGCCACGGCCGAGGAAAAAGACGCTGCGCGCCTCGGCCAGGCGGAGGGCGACGGCGCGGGCGTGCGCCACCGGCGCGTCGGCCAGCAGCCCCGCCACCTGTGACGGAAGCGCCGCGAGACCGTCCAGCACCGGCTCCATATCGGCACCGCGCCCCCGGGCCAGCCGCGCCGCCAGCAGGGCGAGGCTGGCAAGCTGCGCCAGGAACGCCTTGGTCGACGCGACGCCGATCTCCGGCCCGGCCTGGGTCGGCAGGGTCACATCGGCCTCCCGCGCCATGGTGCTTTCTGGCACGTTCACCACCGCCAGGACGGGCGTGCCGCCGGCCTGCAGGCCCCGCATCGCCTCCAGCGTGTCGAGGGTCTCGCCCGATTGGGAGACCGCCAGCCCCAGCGTGCCGGGCTCCACCGGCCGCCCGCGGTAGCGCAGCTCCGATGCGATGTCGCCATCGGCGGGCAGGCCCGCCCAGTCCTCGAACCAGGGCTGCGCCACACGGGTGGCCAGGAAGGCAGTGCCGCAGGCCGCCGCCAGGATGCGCCGCGGCAGCAGCGGCAGCTCGGGCATCAGGATCCGGCCATCGGCCGTGAGATGCCGGCGCAGGGTCGCCCCCAGCACCTCCGGCTGCTCGAAGATCTCCTTCTCCATGAAGTGCCGGTGGTTGCCCCGCCCGACCAGGGCGCCGGTCAGTTCCGACAGCGTGACCTTGCGCTCGACCGGCGCGCCGCTGCGGTCGCGCAGGGCCAGCCGGCCGCGCCGCACAACGCCGTGGTCCCCATCCTCCAGATAGACGATGCGCCGGGTCAGCGGCGCCAGGGCGATCGCATCCGAGGCAACGAACGCCTCGCCGTCGCCAAGGCCCACGGCCAGCGGCGTGCCGCGCCGGGCGACCAGGATCGCATCCTCCTCCCCCTCGATCAGGATGGCGAAGGAGAAGGCTCCGGACAGGCGCGGCATCACGCTGGCGAGGGCGGCTTCCGGCGTCGCCCCGCCGGCCAGCGCCAGGTCGATCAGATGGGCCACCACCTCGGTGTCGGTGGCACCCTCCATCCGGCGGCCGGCGGCCTCCACATGCCTGCGCAGGGCGGCGAAATTCTCGATGATGCCGTTGTGCACGATGGCCACCCGCCCGGCGCGCAGGGGATGCGCATTCTCCACCCGCGCCTCGCCATGGGTCGCCCAGCGCGTGTGGCCGATGCCCGCACGCCCGGCCAGCGGCGCGGCATCGAGCAGCGCCTGCAGCGCGCCAAGCCGCCCGG
>CAZEQG010000445.1:0-2955 GCA_964514295.1 uncultured Alphaproteobacteria bacterium | reverse complement strand
CCGAGCCACGTCGGGGGCCGGCGCCGCCGCCCAGTCGGCTTCGGCCAGGGCCGCCTCCAGCGCCGGCAGCTTCGCCGAGGGCACATAGTGGGTGGCAAAGCCGCAGTAGACCGCGTCGGCCGGGCCGAGCCGCGCCCCGGTCAGCCCCGCCCAGGTGCCCAGCCAGCCCGGCATGCGCGGCAGGAACCAGGTGCCGCCGACATCCGGGAACAGGCCGATGCCGGTTTCCGGCATCGCCACCAGGGTGCGCTCGCTGGCCACCCGGAAGGCGCCATGGATCGACAGGCCGACCCCGCCGCCCATGGTCACGCCATCGATCAGGGCGACATAGGGCTTGGGATAGCGGTGGATCTGCCGGTTCAGCCGGTACTCGGCCGCGAAGAACACGCGGTGCAGGTCGGAGGGCGTGGTCTTCACGCTGTCATAGACCGCGCGCACATCCCCGCCGGCGCAGAAGGCCCGCTCGCCCGCCCCGCGCACGACCACGGCGTGGACGGCCGGGTCGGCCGCCCAGGCGTCAAGCTGCGGGGCCATCGCCTCGATCATCGCCAGCGTCAGCGCGTTCAGCGCCCGCGGCCTGTTCAGCGTCACCAGGCCGATGCCGCCGCGCCGCTCGAACTGGATCTCATCGGTCATTGCGGCCGTCCTGCAGCAGGCGGCGGGCGACGATCAGACGCATGATCTCGTTGGTTCCTTCCAGGATCTGGTGGACCCGCAGGTCCCGCAGGTAGCGCTCGACCGGATATTCCTTGATGTAGCCGTACCCGCCATGGAGCTGGAGGGCCTGGTCGCATACCGCAAAGCCGGCATCGGTGGCAAAGCGCTTGGCCATCGCCGCCTGCATGGTGGCCTCGGGCGCGCCGGCGTCCAGCGCGCAGGCGGCGCGGTGGACCATCAGCCGGGCCGCCTCCAGCTCCGTCGCCATGTCGGCGAGGCGGAACTGCAGGGCCTGGAAATCGGCCAGCCTGCGGCCAAACTGCTGGCGCTGCACCAGATGGTCGCGGGCCAGCTCCAGGCAGGCCCGGGCACCGCCCAGCGAGCAGGCGGCAATGTTGATGCGCCCGCCATCCAGCCCCTTCATGGCGATCTTGAAGCCTTCGCCCTCCGCCCCGATGCGGTTTTCCACCGGCACCCGGCAATCCTCGAAGATCACCGCTGCGGTGGGCTGGCTGTTCCAGCCCAGCTTCTTCTCTTTCTTGCCGAAGGAAAGGCCGGGTGTGCCCTTCTCCACCGCAAGGCAGGTGATGCCCGAAGGCCCGGGACCGCCGGTGCGCACCATGCACACATAGACATCCGAACTGCCGCCGCCCGAGATGAACGCCTTGGCCCCGTTCAGCACATAATGCCCGCCGTCGCGCTCGGCCCGGGTGCGCAGGGAGGCGGCGTCGGAGCCGGCCCCCGGCTCGGTCAGGCAGTAGCTCGCGAAATGCTCCATGGTCATCAGCTTCGGCAGCAGGCGCCGGCGCAGCGCATCGGGCGCGAAGCTGTCGATCATCCAGGAGGCCATGTTGTGGATCGACAGGTAGGCGGCGGTCGAAGGGTCGGCGGCCGCCAGCTCCTCGAACACCAGCGCGGCATCGAGCCGCGTCAGGCTGGAGCCGCCCACATCCTCGCGCACATAGATGCCGGCCAGGCCAAGGGCGGCGGCCTGGCGCAGGGCCTCGACCGGAAAGGTCTGGGTCTCGTCCCAGTCGGCGGCATGCGGCAGCAGCTCGCCTTGCGCGAAATCCCGCGCCATCTGCCGGATCGCGGCCTGTTCCTCGGAAAGGGTGAAGTCCATGGAGCTTTCCGCGACATTTTGTTTCGCGGGATCATAGGGGCCGCGACGGGGCTGTCAACGAAGCTGGGATTCGCTAGGGTCCCGGCAATCGCGGAGGACAAGATGACCGGACCAGCCTTCCCCACCACCCGGATGCGCCGGAACCGCAAGGCCGAGTGGTCGCGCCGGCTGGTGGCCGAGAACCGGCTTTCGGCCGCCGATCTGATCTGGCCGGTGTTCGTGACCGAGGGCGAGGGCGTTCGCGAGCCGGTCGCCTCGATGCCGGGCGTGGTGCGCCATTCGCTCGACACCCTGGTCGCTGCGGCGCGGGAGGCGCGCGATCTCGGCATCCCGGCGCTCGCGCTGTTCCCGCACACCCCGCTTGCCGCCAAGACGGCGGACGGGCGCGAGGCGGAGAACCCCGACAACCTGGTGTGCCGGGCGATGCGGGCGCTGAAGGCCGAGGTCCCCGGCATCGGCCTGATGTGCGACGTCGCCCTCGATCCCTACACCACCCACGGCCATGACGGGCTGCTGGCCGACGGGCGCATCCTCAACGACGAGACGGTCCAGGTGCTGTGCCGCCAGGCGCTGGTGCAGGCGGCGGCCGGCTGCGACATCATCGCGCCATCCGACATGATGGATGGGCGGGTCGGCGCCATCCGCGCCGCGCTCGACGCGGCCGGGCACCAGGATGTGCAGATCATGTCCTACGCCGCGAAATACGCCTCGGCCTTCTACGGCCCGTTCCGCGACGCCGTAGGCTCCAGCGGCAATCTGGGCGGCGCCAGCAAGTCCACCTACCAGATGGACCCCGCAAATGGCGACGAGGCGCTGCGGGAAGTGGCCCTCGACATCGCCGAGGGCGCCGACATGGTGATGGTGAAGCCCGGCATGCCCTATCTCGACATCTGCCGCCGGGTGAAGGAGCGCTTCGGGGTGCCGACCTACGCCTATCAGGTGTCGGGCGAATACGCGATGCTCCAGGCCGCCTTCGCCAATGGCTGGCTCGACCCGGGCAAGGCCATGCTGGAATCCCTGCTGGCCTTCAAGCGCGCGGGCTGCGACGGCGTGCTGACCTATTTCGCGATCGAGGCGGCGCGCGTCCTGCAGGAATAGCGCGCCAGCGCCGGCGGCGCCGTCAGCGCGTCGCCGTCTGGGTCGGGCGGGACGGGGCGGCGGCGGGGCCGGCATCG
>CAZEQG010000444.1:0-2962 GCA_964514295.1 uncultured Alphaproteobacteria bacterium | reverse complement strand
CCGCGAATGGCCCGCCGGCATCGGTCTCCGCCTCGCCGCCGGCCTCGATCGCGACACCGAGCGTGTAGCCGCCGAGCGTCAGCCGGTCGCCGTGCTTCAGGCGCACCTGCATGCCGCGCTGCAGGCGCTGGGCGGCGCCGTTCACGAACACGCCGTTGGTCGACTGGTCGATGATGAAGAAGCCGCCGGGGCTGGCGATGATGTCGCAATGGCGCTTGGAGAGCTGGCGGTCGGGGTCAGGCAGTTCCCAGTCGTTCTCGGCGGCGCGGCCGATGCTGAGCCGGCCCTGGTCGAGCGTGCGCCGCAGGGCGGGCGGTCCCCCGCCCGGCGGGTGGCCGGCGATGGTCAAGACCAGTCTCATGCCCATGACATAGACGCTATCGGGGGCGGCCCGCAACCCGCGCGACGCCGCGGCCGCGGGGGGCTATGCTGGCGCTTCAGCACGGAGGCGTGACATGGATATCGCCAGGATTGCCGTCGGCAGCAACCCGCCCCACGACGTGAACGTGGTGATCGAGATCCCCCAGGGCGGGGTGCCGGTGAAGTACGAGCTGGACAAGCAGTCGGGCGCGCTGATGGTCGACCGCTTCCTGCATACCGCGATGTTCTACCCTGGCAACTACGGCTTCATCCCGCATACGCTGGCCGATGACGGCGACCCGATCGACGTGGTCGTGGTCGGCCAGGTCCCGGTGGTGCCGGGGGCGGTGATCCGCAGCCGGCCGATCGGCGCCCTGCTGATGGAGGACGAAGCCGGGCCGGACGAGAAGATCGTGGCGGTGCCGGTCGACAAGCTGCACCCGTTCTACAGCGGCGTGCAGTCCTACCAGGACCTGCCGGCCATCCTGTGCGACCAGATCGCCCATTTCTTCCAGCACTACAAGGACCTGGAGAAGGGCAAATGGGTCACCATCGTGCGCTGGGTGGGGCCGGCGGAGGCGGCCGGCCTGATCCAGGCGGCGATAGACCGCGCCCGCTAGCCCCGCCGGCCGCTCAGGCGGCGAGCTTGGGCAGGATGCCGCGGAACAGTTCTGCCTCCGCCGGCGACAGCTCGAAGGACAGGCCGGCGATCTCCTCCCGCCGCGAAGCGACGGTGCAGGCGATCGCGAGGTCGAGCCCGTCGATGCGCAGCACCCCGCGCATGCCGACCTGCAGCTGGCCCCCCTCGACCAGCGCCGCGCCGCCTTCCGAGAGGTCGGAGGTGCTGACCTCGCGACGCTCGCCGGCGATCTCCAGCACGGCTGCGCGCTTCACCGGATAGCGCTTGTGGCGCCGCCGCTCGCCCTGCCGGCTGACCGCCGACCGCACCGACTTGATGACCGAACTGCCCAGCTCGACGATCTCGGCGCCGACGGCGGCCGAGATTTCCTGGACATGGCCGGCGCGCGTGCGGGTCTCGTCGGCCTGGGCCGACACCTCGGCGATCTGCTGCGTGACCTCGCGCGCCGCACTGGCGGCCTGGTTGACGGAGCGGGCGATCTCCTGGGTGGCGACCGTCTGCTGGCCGATGGCGTCGGCGATCTGGCCGGCCACGCCGTCCACCTCGTCGATGATGCTGCCGATCCCCTTGACGTCGCGCACCGCGGTCTGGGTCGCGGTGCGTATCTCGGTCAGCCGCCGGGTGATCTCCTCGGTCGACTTGCCGGTCTGTCCGGCCAGGTTCTTCACCTCCGAGGCGACCACGGCGAAGCCCTTGCCGGCCTCGCCCGCGCGCGCCGCCTCGATCGTGGCGTTCAGGGCCAGAAGGTTGGTCTGGTTGGCGATCTCCTGGATCAGGTTGGCGACCTCGCCGATCTGGTCGACAGCCTGGGACAGCGAGCCGATGGCGGTCGACGCCTGGCCGCTCTGCGCCACCGCCCGCCGCGTGGCCGCCCGCGCCGCGGCCGTCTGCGCCCCGATGCCGGAGATCGAGGATGACAGCTCCTCGGTGGCCGAGGCCACGGTCTGCGCGCCCGCCAGCGCCTGCTCGGAGGCGGCGGCGACCGAGCTTGCGGTGGCCCGCATGCGGGTTGCGGCATCGACCATGGCGGCGGCCGTGCTGTCGAGTTCGCTGGCCCGGCCGCGCAGGATGTCGACCGACTTGTTGGTCTGCTGTTCCACCATCTCGGCCATCAGCAGCAGCGCCTCCTGCCGCGATGCCTCGATGCGCGCCCGTTCGGCCTGCTGGCGGGCGGCGAGTTCGGCCCGCTCGATCGCCCGCTCCTTGAACACCGCCAGCGCGCGCGCCATCAGCCCCAGCTCGTCGCGCCGCCCGGCATAGGGGATAACGGTGGCCGTGTCGCCATCGGCCAGCCGGCCCATGACGCGCGTCATCTCGCGCACCGGGCCGGCGATGGTCCAGCCGACCGCGATGCTGATCAGCCCCACCACCAGGGTGATCGCGGCAAAGGCGATCGACATGTCGCGCCGCGAGGCGGCGCCGATCGTCCGCGCCTGCTGGTTGGCTGCGGCCATCGCCTCGGCCGCGCTGGCGCCGATCCGCTCCAGCAGCGGCTCCAGGGCGCCGAAGGTGGCGGAGAGCTTGGCCTGGGTTGCCAGCAGCGCCTGGTCGCCCTCGACCATCGCCTCGAAGTTGCGCACATAGGTCGACATCTGGAGCGCGACCCGTGGGCGCTGGGATTCCGGCAGGCCGGAGGTGACCAGGGCCTGCTGGAAGGCCTGCGAGTTCTTCTGCAGCTCCTCGCGATAGCGCAGGTCGTGGCGGGCCAGGTAATCCTTCTCGTTGCGCCGCATCTGCAGCATCAGCACCGTCAGCGACAGCTCATTGGCACTGGCGAGCGAGCGCTCGGTGGACTGCACGGCGTTGCGCAGGGCGCCGAGCAGGCCCTTGGTCTCATCGAAGCCCAGCCGTTCGCGGATCGTCACCATGGCGGCGAAATCGCCGGCATAGGCATCGACCCGGCGGGCGAGGTCGCCGGCCGCCGCCGCCAGCGCCGCATCGCTCAGCAGCGGCAGCAGCCCC
>CAZEQG010000443.1:0-2972 GCA_964514295.1 uncultured Alphaproteobacteria bacterium | reverse complement strand
CGGCCGGCGGACCGGCTGGCTGACGCCGCGCCCGACCATCAGCGCCGCCAGCTCCTCGGCCGAGGTCCCGGCGGTCTCGCGCCCGGCCACCACCGCGCCCTGGCGCATCACCGTCACCCGGTCGGTCACCGCCATGATCTCGCGCAGCTTGTGGGTGATCAGGATCACCGTGCGCCCTTCCGCCTTCAGGGTGCGCAGCAGGGCGAACAGGCGGTCCGCCTCCTGCGGGGTCAGCACCGCGGTCGGCTCGTCGAGGATGAGGATGCGCACGCCGCGCAACAGGGCCTTCAGGATCTCCACCCGCTGCTGCACGCCGACGGGCAGGTCCTCGATCCGGGCGTCGAGATCGACCTCCAGGCCGTAATCGGCGGCAAGCCGCTGGGCCGCCAGCCGCATCGCCGGCTCGCCGGCGGCGAGCAGGACCCCGCCTTCGGCCCCCAGCAGCAGGTTCTCCAGCACGGTGAAGGTCTCGACCAGCATGAAGTGCTGGTGGACCATGCCGATGCCGCGGGCCAATGCGGCCTCAGGCCCGGTTATGGTGACCGGCTGCCCGTCGACCCTGATCTCGCCCTGATCGGCCTGGTAGTAGCCGAACAGGATGTTCATCAGGGTCGACTTGCCGGCCCCGTTTTCGCCGACGATGCCGTGGATCGAGCCGGGGGCGACCGCCAGCGAGACGGACCGGTTGGCGTGGACCGGCCCGAAGCGCTTGTCGATGCCGACCAGTTCGAGGGCGGGGGTCACGCCCGCACGATCAGGCAGGCCATGGCGGCCGCGCCGGCGCTCACTTCGCCATGTAGTCGGTGACCTTGATCTTGCCGGCGATGATGTCGGCCTTGGCCTGCTCGATCTTCGCCTTCATCTCCGGCGTGATCAGCTTGGCGTTGTGCTCGTCCAGCGACCAGCCGACACCGTCCTCGGCGAGGCCCAGCACCTTCACGCCGCCCTTCCAGCTGTTGGCCTGGGCGGCCTTGAAGGCATCGTAGACGGCGACGTCGACGCGCTTGATCATGCTGGTCAGCACGCTGCCCGGATGCAGGTGGTTCTGGTTGGAATCGACGCCGATCGAAAGCTTGCCCAGGTCCTTGGCGGCCTGGAGCACGCCAAGGCCGGTGGACCCGGCGGCGGCGTAGACCACGTCGGCGCCACGGTCGAACTGGCTGCGCGCCAGCTCCGCCCCCTTGGCCGGGTCGGCCCAGGCGGCGGGCGTGGTGCCGGTCATGTTGGCGAACACCTCGGCCGCCGGGTTCACGAATTTCGCCCCTTCGGTGTAGCCGAGCTGGAACTTGCGGATCAGCGGGATGTCCATGCCGCCGACGAAGCCGACCTTGCCGGTCTTCGAGGCCATGGCGGCAGCCATGCCGACCAGGAAGCTGCCCTCATGCTCCTTGAAGACGATCGACTGCACGTTCGGCGCGTCGACCACCGAATCGATCAGCGTGAAGCGGGTCTGCGGGAAGCGCGGCGCCACCTTCTCCAGCACCGAGGCGAAGGAGAAGCCGACGGCCACCACGATGTCGGCCTCCCCGCGCCCGGCCAGGCGCGTCAGCACCTGCTCGCGCTGGGCGGCATTGGTGATCTCGGCCTCGCGATAGGCGATGCCGGTCTCCTTCTTGAACCGCTCGGCGCCGTTGAAGGCGGCCTCGTTGAAGGATTTGTCGAACTTGCCGCCCATGTCGAAGATGATGGCGGGCTTGAACTGCTGGGCCTGGGCGCCGGCGGCAAGCGCCGCGGCCAGCAGGCCGCCCAGCAGGCAATTGGCGAGGATGCGCATGGTGAAGGCCCCTGTTTCAGGATCGTTTCGTTGACGCGACGATAGCGGCAATCTGCCGCTCGCGGTAGGTGACGTAAAGCCCTGCCGCGACGATCAGCGCCGCCCCGCCGAGCGTCCAGCCATCCGGCAGGTCGCCGAAGACGAGATAGCCCAGCGCCGTGACATAAATCAGCTGGAGGTAGGAGAAGGGCGCCATCGCCGAAGCCTCCACCCGGCGATAGGCGGCGATCATCAGGAGATGGCCGAGGCCGCTGGAAATGCCCATGCCGGCCATCAGCAGCAGGGCCTCGGGGCCGGCCGGGACCACCCATACGAAGGGCAGGGCGAGGCTGGCCGCCGCCGTGCCGACCAGGGCGGTGTAGAACAGCATGGTCAGCGCATCGTCGGTGCCGGCCATGCGGCGGGTGAGGATGGTGAACAGGGCGAAGGTCAGCGCGTTCAGCAGGCACAGGATCGCGGCCGGATGCATGACCCCCAGCCCCGGCCGGATGATGATCAGCGCGCCGAGGAAGCCGATGGCGACGGCCGCCCAGCGCCGCGGCCCCACCGTCTCGCCCAGCAGCGGCACCGAGAGCGCGGTCACGAACAGCGGCCCGACGAAGCCGATGGCCACGGCATCGGCCAGCGGCATGAAGGCGATGGCGGTGAAGAACATCATGGTGGTGGCCAGGAGCAGCAGGCCGCGGCCCACCGCCAGGCCCGGCCGGGCGCTGGCCAGCCACAGCCGCGGCGGCCGCCCTGCCATCAGCGGCAGCATGAAGACGAGGTTGAAGGCGTAACGCGCCCACACCACCATCAGCGGCGGGTGGTCGGCGGCGAGGTACTTGGCCGCGCTGTCGAGCAGGCCGAAGCAGGCGAGCGCGGCGAAGTAGAGCGCCAGGCCCTGGCCGAAGCGTCCGGTCAGATGCCGGCTGGCGCCGGGCGGGGCTGCGAGCGTCATATTGCGGACCCAATCTCCGGTCAGGTACGACAGACCATGTCCTACGGTTACTGGGAAAGCGATCAGCGATATCGCCGCCGGTTTTTCGCCGGGGCGGTGCGCATGGCCATATACCTTGCGGTGCTGCTGGGCGTCGCGGCCCTCGGCTACCAGATCGGGCTGGACGACAACAAGGCCGAGGATGACGGGCTGCGCGCGCAGGTCGCACGCCTGCGCGCCGAGGCGCAGGCGGCCGTGGACGCCCGCATCGAGGCCGAG
>CAZEQG010000442.1:0-2975 GCA_964514295.1 uncultured Alphaproteobacteria bacterium | reverse complement strand
CGGCAGGTCCACCCGGTAGCCGGCGCCCTCCAGCAGGTCCGGCCCGGCCAGCAGCGACAGCGCGAGGTCGAGGTCACGGGCCGAGCGCGCCATCGGCCCGATCACCGCCAGGTCCGGCCCGGCGAGGCTGCCCAGCGGCGAATGGCCGCGCGGCGGAATCAGGCCATGGCTGGGCTTGTGCGCATAGATGCCGCAGTAGTGTGCCGGATTGCGCAGCGAGCCGCCGATGTCGCTGCCGGCCTCCAGCAGCGACATTCCGGCGGCCAGCGCCGCCGCCCCGCCGCCGGAGGAGCCGCCGGGCACCAGGGCCGGGTTCCAGGGGTTGCCCGTGGTGCCGTGGATGGCGTTGTAGCTCTGGAAGTCGCCCAGGTTCAGCGGCACGTTGGTCTTGCCGAAGATCACCGCGCCGGCGGCCTTCAGGCGCTCCACCAGCACCGCGTCCTCGGCAGCCACATTGTCCTTCAGCGCCGGATTGCCCCAGCTGGTCGGCAGGCCGGCCACGCGGTAGCTTTCCTTTACCGTCATCGGCACGCCGTGCAGCGGCCCCCAGACCTCCCCCCTGGCCAGCGCCGCATCGGCCGCCGCGGCGCGGGCAAGCGCCCGCTCCCGGTCATCGATGACGATGGCATTGAGGACGGGATTGAAGCGGTCCACGCGCTCCAGGCAGCATTGCAGCGCTTCGACGCAGCCGGTGGCGCGGCTGGCGATGGCGGCGGCAAGCGCGCTGGCGTCAGGCCAGGGCAG
Organism: uncultured Alphaproteobacteria bacterium; assembly: GCA_964514295.1. Classification (GTDB taxonomy): domain Bacteria; phylum Pseudomonadota; class Alphaproteobacteria; order CAZEQG01; family CAZEQG01; genus CAZEQG01. The sequence continues at coordinate 2,231 of CAZEQG010000442.1, read as the reverse complement.
GGTCACGCCCGGCCGCCCTTTCCCCTGCCGCGGACCAGGGATTCCACCTGGCGCAGCACGTTCGCCCGCTCCCGCCCGCCATTGGCCTGGGCCTTCAGGAACAGTTCCACGGCCAGGCTCGGCTTTTCGGGCAGGCCCATCTGATGGCGGGCCATGCGCTCGGCCCCGTCCAGCACATCGGCGTCGAGCCGCTGGCGCGCGGCCCGGATCTGCGAGAGCACCTGCTTGCGGATGTCGGCCACGTTGCGGTTCCTGCTGGGGTGTTGGCTATACTATCCTTGCCGGCACGGAGAGGGGAATGGATTGCTGCGTCTGTGCCGCCAGGGCGGTCGTCAGCTTCGGCTTCGACCAGACCATGGCGGAACGCTATTGCGGGGGCTTGCGCACCTATGTGGCCAGCGGCAGCCATCCGATCATCCTCACCTTCTGCGCCGTCCATGCCGAGCGCGCGGCCGTCACCTGGCCCGGGCTGATCGCCCAGCCGGTGCAGGCGGTGCCGCGCCACTGGCGCGAAGGGCAGGCGGCCATCGCCGCCATCCGCCAGCGTCTGGCCGACCCCAAGGCGAGCTTTCTTGCCTATCAGCTCTGGCGGCGGGAGCGGCGGCGGCGGCACCCGACGCGGCTGTGGCGGGGCCTGCGCGACCGTCTGGCGGCCGAAGCCTCGATTTCCCCCTTGAATCGGCGGGCCGGATCGCCATAGTAGCCGCCATGTTCGGCATCCAGCGACGACGACGCGCGGCCCGCCCGCTTCTGCGGAGCCTGTAGCCTCGTCCCGGATCTGGCGCTTCCGGGCGGGTTCTGCCGCCGCGCCAGATTTCCTTACGGATGCCTGCCATGACCATCATTCCCGAGCGGCCCACGGACGGGCCGCAGATCGAGCACCTGATCGCCCTGCATTTCGGTCCGGAGCGGTTCCGCAAGACGGTCTATCGCTTTCGCGACGGGGTGCCGCCGGTTCCCGGGCTCTGCTTCGTCAATGTCGAGGATGGGCAGATGCGCGGCACGCTGCGCTTCTGGCCGATCCTGATCGGCCATGCCCGCCAGCCGGGCCTGCTGCTGGGGCCGCTGGCGGTCGATCCGGCCCATCAGGGCAGGGGCTTCGGCAAGGCGCTGATGCACCATGGCCTGGCGGCGGCGAAGGCGCAGGGCCACCGCGCCGTGCTGCTGGTGGGCGATCCGGAATATTACGAGCCCTTCGGCTTCCGCCGGGCGCTGGCGGCGGGGCTCAGCCTGCCCGGCTGGGTGGAGGAGCGGCGTTTCCAGGGGCTGGAGCTGGCGGCCGGCGCCCTGGCGGGAGCCAGCGGCCCGGTGCTGCCCGCCCTGCCGGCGCGTGACGCCGCATGACATCGCCGCGGCGATGACGAAGGGGCAGCGTGCCGACCAGATGCTGGTCGATCGCGGCCTCGCCGAATCGCGCAGCCGGGCCCAGGCGCTGATCCTGGCCGGGCTGGTGTTCAGCGGCGAGCGTCGGATCGACAAGCCCGGCACCACGCTTGGCCCCGACGCGCCGCTCGCCCTGCGCGGGCAGGACCACCCCTGGGTCTCGCGCGGGGGGCTGAAGCTGGCCCATGGCCTGGACCATTTCGCCATCGACCCGGCGGGGCTGACGGCGCTGGACGTCGGCGCCTCGACCGGCGGCTTTACCGACGTGCTGCTGGCGCGGGGGGCGGCCAGGGTCTATGCCGTAGATGTCGGCCATGGCCAGCTCGCCTGGAAGCTGCGGCAGGACCCGCGTGTGGTGGTGCTGGAGAAGGTGAACGCACGGCATCTGGACGCCCGGCAGGTGCCGGAGCCGGTGGACCTTGTGGTGTGCGATGCCAGCTTCATCTCGCTTACCACCGTGCTGCCGGCGCCGCTGGCGCTGACCCGGCCCGGGGCGCGGCTGCTGGCCCTGATCAAACCGCAGTTCGAGGTCGGCAGGGGCGAGGTGGGCAAGGGCGGGGTGGTGCGCGATCCAGCGCTGCACCAGGCGGTCTGCGCGCGCATCGCGGCCTGGCTCGGCGGCCTTGCCGGCTGGCGGGTGCTGGGCGTGGAGCCGTCGCCGATCCTGGGGCCGGAAGGCAATCGCGAGTTCCTGATCGCGGCTTCCAGATCGTGATAAGCTTGCGCCCATGAACGAGACCACCCCGCGCCGCCGGCGCGTCGCCCGCCAGATCAGGGACGCGGCCAGCGTCCTCATCGGCAAGGCGGCGGTGCAGGCCGCATCGCTGCCCGCCCGGCCGCCGCGCGAG
>CAZEQG010000441.1:0-2980 GCA_964514295.1 uncultured Alphaproteobacteria bacterium | reverse complement strand
TTCGCCCGCCGCGCGGTCGCGCCCGGCCAGGTCGATGGCGGCGGCATAGGCCACCGCCTCGGCATCCCGCGCGCGACGCTGCCATTCCTGCCAGCCGACCCAGCCGGCGGTCGCCAGCACCAGGGCAACGGCGGCGGCCACCACCAGGCTGCCATAGCGCGCCCACAGGGCCTTCACCCGGTCCTGCCGCAGTTCCTCGTCGATCTCGCGGAAAATCTCGGCCACGTCGCGGGGGTCCTTCGGACAGGGGCGGTCATTGCGAAGCCGGCACCATACAAAGCCGCCCCCCGCTTGGCAAATGCCCTGCCGGCCCCGGCGGCGGCCGGCGACCTTGCGGGCGGCGGCGTTTTCGGGAACACTTCGTGACAGGTCGACGACATCGGAGGGCTGGTAAGCGCCCATGAGCATCGCTGTCCGCTTGAGCGAGTACCGCCAGCGCCGCCGTCCGGTGTTCTTCACCCGCGCCGAACTGAACCTAATCCTGTCGCTCTACGCCCGCATGGTGGCGCTCGGCCAGTGGCGCGACTATGCCCTGGACCAGCATGCCGGCATGGCCGTGTTCTCGGTGTTCCGCCGCTCCCAGGAGCTGCCGCTGTTCACCATCGCCAAATGTAGCCTGGAGCCGGCGCGGGGGCCGAGCTTCCTGGTCTATGCCGGCCCGCGCCGGCTCGCCGCGGCGGCCGATCTGGGGGAAGCGCTGGCGGTGATCGAGCGCAAGCCCTGCCTGGTGGCGATGTAGCGCCGCCTCAGCTTCCCGTCAGCCCCCCTGGGCGCGGGTCCAGGCGGCCACCATCGCCTCGGCCTGGCGGATGGAGGCGATGTCGATCAGCTTCCCGTCGAGGGAGACGGCACCCTTGCCGGCGGCCTGCGCCTCGGCCATGGCGGCAAGGATGCGCCGGGCCTGGGCGATCTCCTCGGCCGAGGGCGTGAACACCTGGTTGGCGAGGCCGACCTGGCTCGGATGGATCGCCCATTTCCCCTCGCAGCCCAGTGCCGCCGCGCGGCGGGCGGCGGCGGTGAAGCCCTCGGGGTCGGAGAAGTCGCCGAACGGGCCGTCGAGCGGCCTGAGGCCATTGGCCCGGGCCACCACCACCAGCCGGGCGAGCGCATAGTGCCACTGGTCGCCCCAGTGCAGCGCCCGGGCGCCGCCATCGCCGAGCGGGGCGGTCAGCACCGCATAGCCGGGATTGGCGCCGCCGATGCCGGTGGTGCGCGCGCGCGTCGAGGCGGCATAGTCGGCCACCCCGAAATGCAGGGATTCGGTGCGTCGGGAGGCGGCGGCGATGGCCTCCAGGTTCTGCATGCCGAGCGCCGATTCGATGATCAGCTCCAGCCCCAGCCGGCGCTCGCGCGGGATCGCCGCCTCGATCTGGCTGACCAGCATGTCGACGGCATAGACATCGGCCGCGGTGCCGACCTTGGGGATCATCATCAGGTCGAGGCGCGGGCAGGCCTCCACCACCTCGATCACGTCGCGGTACATGAAGGGCGTGTCGAGGCCGTTGATGCGCACCGACACCACCTTGGCCCCCCAGTCGACCTCGTTCAGCCCGCGGATCACGGCGGCGCGGGCCGCCGGCTTCTCGTCCGGGGCGACGGCATCCTCCAGGTCGAGGAACACGATGTCGGCCGGCGAGCGGGCGGCCTTGGCGAAGAGTTCCGGCCGGCTGCCGGGTACCGCCAGCTCGCTGCGGTTCAGGCGGGAACGGGCGGCGGCGATGGTGTGGAAGCTCATGCGGGGTCTCGTTGCGGGCGGGCAGGGCGCCGGGGCTTTGCCAGCGGATGATGGGCGTTGACCAGCGCGCTCAGGCGGTCGGCCAGGACATGGGTGTAGATCTGGGTGGTGGCGATGTCGGCATGGCCCAGCATCTGCTGCACGCTGCGCAGATCGGCGCCATGGGCCAGGAGGTGGCTGGCGAAGGCGTGACGCAGCACATGCGGCGACAGCTTGGCCGGATCGATGCCCGCCTCGACCGCCAGCGCCTTCAGCATCTGCCCCAGGCGCTGGCGCGTCAGGTGGCCGGCGCCGCCGCGCGAGGGGAACAGGAAGCGCGAGGTCCGGCCTTCGCCGATATGGTGCTGGCGCAGCGTGCGATAGGCCGCGATCGCCGCCGCGGCGGCAGGGGTCAGCGGCACCATCCGCTCCTTGCCGCCCTTGCCCTGCACGATCAGCATGCCGCCTTCCCGGGCGACGGCGGCGAGCGGCAGGCCGACCAGTTCCGACACCCTGACGCCGGTGGCATAGGCGATCTCCAGCAATGCCGCCAGCCGCGCGCCGTCCGGCCCCGGCCGGCTGCGGGCGGCGGCCAGCAGCCGGTCGACCTCCGCCTCCTCCAGGAGCTTGGGCAGCGGGCGGCCTCGCCGGGGGGAATCGATGGCCCGGGTCGGATCGTCCGGCCGCCGCCCCTCGGCATGCAGGAATTTGTGGAACTGGCGCAGGCTCGACAGCCGCCGGGCCGCCGTGCTGGCGGCCATGCCGGCGCGCTTCAGATGCGCCAGATAGGCGCGCAGGTCGTCGGCGCCGGCCGCTTCCACCGCGCTGCCCCGGCCGGCCAGGAAGCCCGAGAAGTCGTCGAGGTCGCGGGCATAGGCCTCAAGGGTGTTGCGGGCGGCCCCACGCTCGGCCGCCATCATCTCCAGGAACGCCTCGATGGCCGGGTTCAAAGCCCGCCGGCCACCGCCGCCTCAAGGGCGAGCTGGCGCGCCTCGGCCTCCAGCCCGATCAGGCGCAGGGCCGACAGCACCTCGTGCAGCACCACCGGCCCCATCTCCTCCAGCGGCGTTTCGCCGAGCGCGATCAGCGCCAGCGCCACGCCCTCGCCCAGGCGCTGGCCTTCGGCGGCATGGCGCAGCGCGAACCACACGGCCGGGTTCGGCAGCAGCGCGGTGTCGAGCGCCGGCGGCCCGACCAGCTCGCGCCACTGGCTGGCGTCAAGCTCCTCGCCCAGCGCATCGAGCAGCGTGTGCAGCAGCCGCGCCC
>CAZEQG010000440.1:0-2985 GCA_964514295.1 uncultured Alphaproteobacteria bacterium | reverse complement strand
TGGCGGTGACGCCGGCGGCATCCAGGCAGCGCCGCAGCGCCGCGCGCAGCCGGGCGAGATGCTCCGCGATGGCGGCCTCCAGCATCGGCCGGCTCGCCACGGCACTGAGCGGGCCGGCGGCGGTGGCAAGCGTGATGGCCGCCTGCTCCTGCGCCGACAGTGCGATCTTCGCCGCCTCCACCCGCATCGCCAGCTCATGGCCCTGCTGGTCCTCGACGATGGCGAGCAGCCGCGCCAGCGGCGGCGGGTCGCGCGCGTCCTCCACCAGGTGGCGCAGCGCCGTGCGCATCTCGGGCGTGTAGAGCTGGTTGATGCGCGGCCAGTGCGCCAGCAGGTGGTGGAAGTGCAGCGGCACGCTGAGCCCCTTGGTCTTCAGCGCCGCCCGGTAGCCGAGCTGCGGCATGGCGGCGGCCAGGCTCAACTCGCGGTCGAAATCGGTGCCGCCGACGCGGGTGCCGTCATTGGCCAGGATGTCGTCCTTGCGGTCGGGGCTGTTGCGCCGCTGCGGGCCGATGCGCACCACCGAGAAGTCGGAGGTGCCGCCGCCGATATCGGCGACCACGGCGATCTCCTCGCGGGTGACTGTCGCTTCATGGGCAAGGGCAGCGGCGATCGGCTCGAACTGGAAGGCGATGTGGCGGAAGCCGAGCCGCCGCAGGATCGCGGCCAGCGCCGCCTCGGCCTCGGCGTCGGCCCGGTCGTCGCCATCGACGAAATGCACCGGCCGGCCCTCGACCACCGCCTCCAGCGGCGCGCCGGCCGCCGCCTCGGCAGCGTCCTTGAGCCGGGCGAGATAATGGCCGATGACGTCCTGAAAGGAGACCCGGCCGGATTTCAGCGCCGTCGTCTCATGGATCAGCGAGGTTGCCAGGGCCGACTTGAAGGAACGCATCAGGCGGCCCTCATGGCCGGCCACATAGCGGGCGACCGCCGCCCGGCCCACCACCACGCCGCCGCCCGCCTCGTCGAAGAACATGGCGCTCGGCAGGGTGAGCTCGCCGGCCTCCAGCGCGATCAGCCGCGGCGGGCCATCGCCGGCCAGCCCGACGCAGGAGCTGGAGGTGCCGAAATCGAAGGAGCAGGCCACGGCCCGCGCCCGCCGAGGGGTGCCCGTCATTGTCGCCGCCGCTGGTTCCGGAAAGTTGGGGCGCGGAACCTAGCGAAGCCGGGCAGGCCTGTCGACCGCTATTGCAGGCGCATGCGGATGATGCGCAGGTCGAAGATCTTCGCCTTCGGCACGGCGGCCTTCACCCGCTCGGTCAGGTCCTGGCGCAGCGTCTCGATGGCGGTCGCATCGCCGAGCTGGTCGATGGTCATCACCGCCACCCGGCTCAGCACGGTGTCGCGCAGGCGCTGGGTGTTGGCCTTGAGCAGGTCGGAATCGAGCGGCTGATCGACCTCGACCGTCAGGTTCATGATCAGGATGCGGGCCCGGCCATCCGGGCTGCGCACGGTGAGCAGCAGTTCGGGCAGGTCGAAATAGACCGGCGCCAGCCGCGGCGGCTCGGGCTTCGGCACAACCGGGGCGGCGGGCGGGCGCGGATAGATGATGCCGGCCAGGAACACCCCGGCCGCGCCGCCGATCAGCAGCATCATCGGCAGCATGACGAACAGCACGATGCGGCCGATCGAAAGCTTCTTCCTGCCAGCTGCCGCAGGGGCCGCCGCCTCTTCGCTCATCGCCCTCCCCGCCTCAGCCGCCGATTGCGATCCGGGTCAACGCCACCGGCGCCGCAAATCCGCGGATCGCCGCCGTCTCGTCGCGCCGCGGCAGGCCGGCCAGCAGCGGCGCCACCAGCCGATCATCGGCCAGTCCCGGCCCCAGCACAATATCGCCGCCCTGCGACTGCCCCTGCAGGCGGGCGGCCAGGTTCACGTGATGGCCGAAATAGTCCAGCCGGTCGTTCATGGTCACGCAGATGCACGGGCCGGCATGGACGCCGACACGGATGGCAAGGGCATCCGCCACGCCTTCGCCGGCGTTGAAGTCGGCAACCCGGCGCTGGATGGCGAGGGCGGCCGCCACCGCATCGGCCGGCTCGCGGAAGGCCGCCATCACCGCGTCGCCGATGGTCTTCACCACCGCCCCGTCATGACGCCGCACGATCTCGCCCAGAAAGGCGAAATGGCGGCGGACCACGGCATAGGCGGCCATGTCGCCCAGCCGGTCATAGAGCGCGGTCGATGCCTTCAGGTCGGTGAACACCAGCGCCACCTGGGCGACCGGCGCCTCGTCGCCGGGCTTCAGCCCCGCCCGCGGGAACAGGTCGCGGAAACACTGAAGCGTGGTCACGCGATGGGCGGTCAGCGCCTCGGCCACCCAGCCGCGGTCCTCGATCACCGCCGTGCGCGGCACCGTGCCGGCGTTGCGCAGCAGGAGATGGCCGGCCTCTCCCGGCATCGCCGCCACCTCGCCGCCATCGACCAGGATGCCGGGGAATACCCCGCCATCATGATCCACCTCGACCGCCCCACCGGCCTCCAGGGTGCGCAGCCGGTAGGGGCCGGGGGCAAGTCCGGCGGCGATCCGGCGGGTCTGGCCGGGGGCAAGCGCGATCTGCGCCTTCACGTGGGGCGTGGACATTGGGCCGAACAGGCAGAACTCCCCCTCGTTCAGCGGCCGCAGCCAGGGCGCCGGCCGGAAGGTCAGCTCGACATTGCGGTCGAAATCCCGCCCGTAGTCGATGTTGCAGCTCTGGCAGTGGGCCCCCGCCGGCAGCCGGTCAAGGGCGTCGGCCGACAGCTTCGCGCCACGGCAGCGCGGGCAGAGCAGATCCCAGCGCATCTCCATGACGCCTTCGGCGACCGCCCCCAGGCAGGCTTCCAGCACCGGCCGCGGCGGCGCTCCCCAGCGCCGGGCAAGCGCCAGCGGGCGCAGATGCAGCAGGTCGGATTCCAGCCCCCCGGCCAGTTCCTCCAGCAGCCGCCGGGCCAGGGCCTGATGCTCCGTGCGCGCCAGCGCCGCCCGCGCCCGGGCCAGCAGCG
>CAZEQG010000439.1:0-3028 GCA_964514295.1 uncultured Alphaproteobacteria bacterium | reverse complement strand
GGCGGCCGCACGGACGGTGGGGCGCCTCATGGTTCGACGGGCTCACCATGAGGCGACTGGGAGGGCGGTGGTGTTTCGCAACGCTGCTACCACCCTCCCACTCCGCCTCACCCTGAGCCCCTCATCCCGAGCCCGTCGAGGGACGAAGGGGGAGGCGGCCGCACCGGCGGTGCCGCGTCTCATGCTTCGACGGGCCTGCCGCGAGGCGGTCTGGGGGATGGCGTGCTGACGCATGCGAGCTGCGTGGCGTACCGCCGCCGCGGCGTGCTGCTGCGCGGCCCATCGGGGGCCGGCAAGTCAAGCCTGGCGCTGGCGCTGGTGGAGCGCGGCTGGGTGCTGGTGGGCGATGACCAGCTGCGGCTGGAGGCCCGCGGCGGCCGCCTGTTCGCCAGCCCGCCCGCGGCCCTGGCCGGGCGGATCGAGCTGCGCGGCGCCGGCATCCTTGCCCTGCCCTATCTGACCGAGGCGCCGGTCCTGCTGGTGCTCGACCTGGTGGAGGGCGAGCGCCTGCCGGAGCCGGAACGGGCCTGGCTGGCCGGCATCGGCCTGCCGCTGTACCGGCTGCCGGCGGCCGGTGCGGCCGAACGGCTTCCCCTGCTGCTGCGACAGGCTATGCTGGCGCCATGACCGCCCCGGCCATCCTGATCACCGGCCTGTCCGGCGCCGGCCGCAGCACCGCCCTGAAGGCGCTGGAAGATGCCGGCCACGAGGCGGTGGACAACCTGCCGCTGTCGCTGCTGCCTGCCCTGCTGTCGGGGGCAGGCGAGCGGGCGATCGCCATCGGCGTCGACATTCGCACCCGGGATTTCGCGGTCGCCGGCTTCCTGGCCCTGCTGGCGGATCTGCGCCAGCGCCAGCCGATCCGCCTGGTGTTCCTGGACTGCGCGGCCGAAACGCTGGAGCGCCGCTTCACCGAGACCAGGCGCCGCCACCCGCTGGCGACCGACCGGCCGCTCGCCGAAGGCATCGGCCTGGAGCAGCAGATCATGGCGCCGCTGCGCGAGGCCGCCGACCAGGTGATCGACACCACCGCACTGACCACGGCCGAGCTGAAGCGGCGGGTCACCGCCGAGTTCGGCGCCGGCCGGGCGCCGGGGCTGGCGGTGTCGGTGGTCTCCTTCAGCTTCCGCCGCGGCCTGCCGCGCGATGCCGACATGGTGTTCGACGTGCGCTTCCTGCGCAATCCGCACTACGACCCGGCCTTGCGTCCGCATGACGGCCGCCAGCCGGCGGTGCAGGCCCATATCGCCGCCGATCCGGACTATCAGCGCTTTCTTGGCGATCTCACCCGCCTCATCGAACCGCTCTTGCCCCGCTTCGAAGGGGAAGGCAAAAGCTACCTGACCATCGCGGTCGGCTGCACGGGGGGCAGGCACCGCTCGGTGTTCGTGGCCGAAATGCTGGCCGGCTGGCTGGCCGGGCGGGGTGTCTCGGTGGCGCTGATCCACCGCGATGTCGGCGTCCCCGGGGGAGAGAGCGGATGATCGGCATGGTGCTGGTGACACATGGGCGGCTTGCCGCCGAACTGATCGCGGCGCTGGAGCATGTGGTGGGCAAGCAGGCGCAGGCCGCCGCCGTGTGCATCGGCGCGGACGACGACATGGAGGAGCGCCGCGCCGACATCCTGCGCGAGGTGGCGGCGGCCGACAGCGGCGGCGGCGTGGTGCTGCTGACCGACATGTTCGGCGGCACGCCCTCCAACCTCGCCATCTCGGTGATGGACCGGGCGAAGGTTGAGGTGATCGCCGGCGTCAACCTGCCGATGCTGATCAAGCTCGCCCAGGTGCGCGCCGACATGCCGCTGGGGGAGGCGGTGGCGGCGGCCCAGGAGGCCGGGCGCAAATACATCAACGTCGCCTCCCGGGTGCTGGACGGCGGCCCATGACGGCGGCGCCCGGCCGGCTCCGGCGGTCGGTCGCGATCTGCAACATCCGCGGCCTGCACGCCCGCGCCGCGGCGAGGTTCGTGAAGGTGGCCGACAGCTTCGATGCCGAGATCACGGTCAGCCGCAACGGCACCGAGGTGCCGGGGGTGTCGATCATGGGGCTGATGATGCTGGCCGCGGGGCTCGGCTCGACGATCGAGATCGGCGCCGAGGGACCGCAAGCCGAAGCCGCGCTGGAGGCGCTGGCCGGCCTGGTGGCGCGGCGCTTCGATGAAGAAGAATAGCCCCCTCACGCCGCCCGGCGGCACCGTGCTGCAGGGCGTCGGCGCCGCCCCCGGCATCGCGGTTGGGCCCGCCTTCGTGCTGGCTGCCGACACCCTGGCGGTGCCGCGCTTTGCGGTCGAGGATCCGGCGGCCGAGATGGCGCGCTTCGCCGCCGCCGTCGCCAAGGCCCGCCGGCAGATCCGCAAGCTGAAGGCCAAGACCCAGACCCTGCACGGCGCCGCCGGCGAGGAGCTGGAGCTGCTGCTGGACGCGCATGAGGCGATGCTGACCCGCTCGCGCCTGCTGCGCGGGGTCGAGGCACGCATCCGCGAAGGGCCGGTCAATGCCGAGGCCGCCGTCGAGGACGAGGTGGAGGCGCTGTTCCAGCAGCTCGCCGGGGTCGATGCCGCGCTCGCTGCAGCCCGGCTGGGCGAGGTGCGGGAGGTCGCCAACCGGCTGATCCGCCTGTTGTCGGGCACGCCCTTCCGCACCCTGGCCGATGCCCCGGCCGGCGCCGTGCTGGTGGCGGAATCCCTTACCCCCGCCGAAACGGCACTGCTCGATCCGCGCCGCATCGCCGGTTTCTGCACCGTGCAGGGCGGCCCGCAGGGGCATACCGCGATCATGGCCCGCTCGCTCGGCCTGCCGGCGGTGCTCGGCATCACCGACCTCATGGAGCGGCTGCAGCCCGGCGACCGGCTGGCGCTGGACGGCAGTTCCGGCCAGGTGATCGTAAGGCCCGATCCCGCGACCACGGCCGTGTTCCAGCGGAGGCGGGCGGCGCAGCGCCGCGAGGCCGGGCGGCTCAGGCGGCTGGTCGGGCTGCCGGCGGTCACCCAGGACGGCGTGGCGGTGCGGCTCGAGGCCAATCTGGAGCTG
>CAZEQG010000438.1:0-3050 GCA_964514295.1 uncultured Alphaproteobacteria bacterium | reverse complement strand
CGCCCATGAGCATGGCCCCGGCGGTGCGGTTGAGGCGGCGGCGGGCGGTGACGCTGCGCAGCACCCGGCGCAGGCGGCTCGCCATCAGGCAGTAGGGGATCAGGGCGCTGGCGATGCCGGCGGCGGCGATGGGCGCGGCGGTCAGCACGGCGCCGTGGGCCAGCGCATTCATGTCGAGCAGGTTCGGCAGCACCGACAGATAGAAGAAGATCGGCTTCGGGTTGCCGAGCGTCAGCATGTAGCCCGACAGCCAGCGGCGCAGCAGCGAGGCTTCCTCGGGCACGTCGCCGTCCAGGTCCTCGGCGCTCACGCGCTTGCGCCACATCTTGACGCCCATGTAGACGAGGTAGAGGCCGCCGGCGATCTTCACCGCCAGGAACAGCGGCCCGAGCACCTGCGCCACCATGGACAGGCCGAACACCGTCAGCGTCAGCCAGGTGATGTTGCCGCACAGGATGCCGGCGATGAACGGCAGGGTGCGCACGAACCCTTGCGCCAGCCCGCGGGCGATGACGGCGAACACGCCGGGGCCCGGCGTCAGGCCGAGCAGGTAGACGGCGACGTAGAACGCAAAGGCGGCATGCAGGGTCATGATGGGGTGCAGAGCCTCAGGGAGGGCGAACGCGGCGGCATCCTGTCACGGAGCCGTAATGGTTTCAAGTGGCCGCCACGGCGGCGCCGGCACCCACCATGACCACCCCGGCGCCCCTGTCGATGCGGCGGCGGGCGACGGCGGAGCGCATGAGGCCGCGCAGGCGGCTGGCGGTGACGATCCACGGCACCAGCCCGCCGCCCACGCCGACGCCGATGACGCCGACGGTGGCGATCAGGCCGGGCAGCGACAGCGAATGCAGGTCGATCACCGTCGGCAGGACGGAGACGTAGAACAGCATCACCTTCGGGTTGCCGATCATCAGCGCGAGGCCCGACAGATAGGTGCGCCAGGCGCTCGGTTCCGTCGGCACGGCGGCCGGGCCGTTGTCGGGCGCATCGTCGTGGCGGGTGCGCAGCAGCTTGATGCCGAGCCACACCAGATAGAGCCCGCCGGCGATCTTCACCGCCAGGAACAGCGGGCCGAGGGTCTTGGCGATGACGGTCAGGCCGGTGACCGCGAAGGCGATCCACACCACGTCGCCCGACAGCATGCCGGCGACGAACACCAGCGAGCGGCGCACGCCCTGGGCCATCACCCGCGCCGACAGGGCGACGGTGCCCGGCCCCGGCAGCACGGCGGCCAGGAAGCAGGTGGCGAGCAGGGCGGCGACGGTGTGCAGGGTCATGGCGCGGAGGGTCCTTGCGATTGGCCTCCACGCTGGCGCCATTTCCCTGCTACGGCCAGGGCCATTGGCGCGCCGCTGCAGGCGCCATGTGTGCCGCAAATTCACTTTCAAGTCCTACCGCTTCCGAGGTAAGAGAAGCGGCGACCGCTGTGGGGTCGACTTCATCGGCTGACCGAACCCTCATGTCCTCCCTCGAACCGCCGTTGCCGCAGCGCCTGCTGTCGCCTGCCGTGATCCGCCCGCTGGCCGCCGTGGCGAGCCTGCTCGCCTTTGGATTGGCCCTGTGGGTCATCCACCACGAGGCCTCCGCCATCACCTGGGACGAGATCCACGCCGGCATGCGCCGGGTGGGCGCCGGCGACGTGCTGATCGGCCTCGCGCTGACGGCCGTCAGCTATCTCGCGCTCACGGTGTTCGATCACATGGGCCTGCGCCATTGCGGCGCGAGCGTGCCCTATCGGCAGGTGGTGCCGGCCGCCTTCATCGCCCAGGCGATCAGCCACACCGCCGGCTTCGCCGCCCTGACCGGCACCTCCATCCGCCTGCGGTTCTATTCCAACCTCGGCGTCGGGCCCATGGACGTCGCCCGCGTCATGGTGTTCTGCTCCATCAGCATCGCCCTCGGCGCTGCTGTGGTGGGCGCCGTCGGGGCGGTGGCGGAGCCGGTGCGCCTCGCCGCCGCGCTCACCCTGCCGGTGCCGGTGGTGAACCTGATCGGCGCCGGCCTGCTGCTCGGCGTCGGGGTCTACGTCGGCGCCGCCCTGCTGCGCACCGACATCGCCTTCCGCGGCTGGCGGATCAGGCTGCCGGCCCTCAAGGTGACGCTGGCCCAGGTGGCGCTGTCGACCCTGGACTGGACCGCCGCCGGCGCCGTTCTTTACGTGCTGCTGCCGGACGGCCTGCCGGTGTCGCTGCTCGGTTTCCTCGGCCTCTACGCCATCGCCCTCATGGCCGGCGTGGTCAGCCACGTGCCGGGCGGCGTCGGGGTGTTCGAGGGGCTGCTGCTGCTGTTCCTGCCCGGCGTGCCGGCGGCCGACGTGCTGACGGCCATGATCCTCTACCGCCTGCTCTACAACGTGCTGCCGCTGGTGCTGGCGGTGGTGCTGCTGGTGGCGATCGAGCTGGCGCAGAAGCGGGCCGCCGCCCAATCCACCCTGCGGCGCCTCGCCGGCGTCAGCCGCCGTCTGGCGCCGCCGGCCTTCGCCGTGCTGACGGTGGTGGCGGGGCTGGTCATGCTGGTGTCCTCCGCCACCCCCGCCGCGCCGGGCCGCATCGAGATGCTGAGCGACCGCCTGCCGCTGGCGGTGGTCGAGGCGTCGCATGTGCTCGGCAGCGTCGTCGGGTTGCTGTGCCTGGTGCTCGCCCGCGGCCTCATGCGGCGGCTGGACAGCGCCTGGCTCGGCGTCACGGCGCTGGCCGTCGGCGGTGCGGTGCTGTCGCTGCTGAAGGGCTGGGACTGGGAGGAAGCGAGCCTCATGCTCGTGCTGGCGGTGCTGCTCGGGCTGGCGCGGCCGCTGTTCGACCGCCACGGCTCGCTGCTGCATCAGCCGCTGACGCCCGGCTGGCTGGCGGCGGTGACGGTGGCGCTGGCGGCCAGCGGCTGGCTCGGCTGGTTCACCTGGAGCCACGGCGAGTACGCCGCCTTCGACCTGTGGACCTTCGCCTTCGAGGCCGAGGCGCCGCGCGTGCTGCGCGCCAGCGTGTTCGCCGCCGCCGTCGCCCTGGTGCTGCTGGTGATGCGCTTCACCGGCCCGGCGGCGCAGCGGCCGC
>CAZEQG010000437.1:0-3053 GCA_964514295.1 uncultured Alphaproteobacteria bacterium | reverse complement strand
GCCACCGCGGCCAGCCGGGCGGCCAGCGGCTCCGGCGCCGGCTGCGGCGGCAGGTCGACGATGAACTGCTCGAAATCGTCGTGGTCGTGCTCGCCCTCGGCATCGTGGTGGGAGGGGCGGGCATCGAGATCATCCTCGGCGGCGACGCCAAGGCCCAGCAGCACCGCCGGGTCCAGCCGCCCCTCCACGGTGCTGACCAGCTTCACCGGCCGCGGCAGCACGGCCGCGATCTCGGCCGCCACGCGCGAGGCATCGGCGGCCGACAGCAGGTCGGCCTTGTTCAGCACCACCAGATCGGCGCACAGAAGCTGATCCTCGAACACCTCCTCCAGCGGGTTGTCGTGGTCGAGCGAGGGATCCTCGGCCCGCTGCCGGGCGATCGCCTCGGGATCATCGGCAAAGCGCCCGGCCGCCACGGCCGCGCCATCGACCACCGTGATCACCCCGTCGACCGTCACCCGGGAGCGCACCGCCGGCCAGTTGAACGCCTTCACCAGCGGCTTCGGCAGGGCAAGTCCCGAGGTCTCGATCAGGATATGGTCGGGCGCCCCGCCCGCCCGGCCCAGCAGCCCCTCCAGCGCGGGCACGAAATCGTCGGCCACGGTGCAGCACAGGCAGCCATTGGGCAGCTCGACGATGGCATCCTCCGGGCAGCTCTCGATGCCGCAGCCGCGCAGCATCTCGCCATCGACGCCGACATCGCCGAACTCGTTCACGATCACCGCCAGCCGCCGGCCGCGCGCGTTCTCCAGCACATGGCGCACCAGGGTGGACTTGCCGGCCCCCAGGAAGCCGGTGACGATGGTGCAGGGTATCTTGCCAAGATCGGCCATGTCGGGCTCCGCGCGGTTCAGGTGGGCAGGGTGACGGGCGGGATCCGGGCGACCAGACCACGCCGGAGCGGCTGCGGGCGCTCGCGCCAGGGCACCATGCCGTTGTCGGAGGCGGCGTAGAGCCCGGCGCCCGCAAGCACCTCGCCGGCATCGGCGACCGAAAGGTCGGCGAACACATAGGTCCATTTGCCGGGTGCCGACATCGCCACGGCGCAGCCGCGCCGGCACACGCCCAGGCATTCGATGGCGCGCAGCTCAACGGCCGGGGCCGCCGGCGCCCGCTCCAGGGCCGCCAGCAGGCAGCGCCCATCGGGCTCGGCCAGCGGCTCCGGATGGCGTCCGCAGGTGACGCAGACATGCAGCACCATCGCCGCCGCCCCGCCAACTTTCGCGCTGTCCCCGGTCATCGCCGCTCCCGTCGCCCGCTTGCCAAACTCCGGGGTGGCTGGCGCGGCCGGGCCGCCTTCGCGCCGGCGGTCCAGGACCGGCGCATCGCGCGCGGCCAGGGCACCCCGCCCGGCCGACGAACGATGAGGACGGCAGGTCTCCTGGCTCGCGGGTCCCGGCCCTGCACCGCCTTCCCGGTTTCCCAGTGGCGCCATGGTGCGGGGCTCGCCGCCTACAGTTGCGGGGGCAGCGCCGGACTGGCGGGCACAGGCCCGCGCACCGGCTTCCCTTTTCACCCTCCCCGGCAGGGAGGGACCGTCCGCCCGACCGTCCTACAGCCCGCCGGCGATGTCAATGCGCCGGAGGGCTGCAGGGAACATCAGGGCTGGCGGGGATCATATGGAACACCACCTATACCTGGGGCGCAGCGCCGGTGCGATGCTGCGCGCCCGTCAGGCAGGGCCCGCCATGGACGATGTGCCGATCACCCCTTCAGCCCGCCGCATCAACGCGCTCGCGGCGGCCCTGGGTGCCCGGCGATACCTTGAGATCGGGGTGAACGAGGGGGCGACCTTCCGGGCCGTGCGCTGCCCCGAGCGCAGCGGCGTCGACCCGCAGTTCCTGTTCGATCCGGCCAGCCTTGCCGACAGGAACACGCGGCTCTACGCCATGCCGTCGGACCGCTTCTTCGCCCGGCTGCCCTTCGAGCGGCGGTTCGACATCGTGTTCATCGACGGGCTGCACCGCTTCGAGCAGGCCTACCGCGACCTCATGAACGCCCTGCTGCACGCCCATGACCGCACGGTGTTCCTGATCGACGACACCCTGCCGAGCGACGTCTACAGCGCCCTTCCGGACCAGCAGGCGGCGCTGGCGGCGCGCCGGGCGGCCGGCGGCAGCAACCTCGACTGGCACGGCGATGTCTACAAGGTGGTGGCGGCGATCCACGACCTGCACCCGGGCCTGGACTATCGCACCATCCGCGACGGGCCGGACAATCCGCAGACGCTCGTCTGGCGCTCCAAGGCCGGTGGCCGGCAGCCGCGCTTCCCCGGCTTCGAGGCGATCGCGCGGCTCGGCTATTTCGACCTGCTGGACGATCTCGGCCTGTTGCGTCCGGCCACCGAACAGGCGGCGATCGCAGCCTGCCTGGCAGGGCTTCCCGCCGGCACCGGCTGCCCCTAGTCTGTCGCGATCGGCGGCGGAGGCGGCATGGACAGCGACATCCTGGTGATCGGGGGCGGCATCGTCGGCGCCGCCATCGCCTATGGCCTGGCGCGGCACGGCCTCAAGGTCACGGTGCTGGACGAAGGCGACCGCGCCATCCGCTCGGCGCGGGTGAATTTCGGGCTGGTCTGGGTTCAGGGCAAGGGCAACGGCATGCCGGCCTACGCAAGCTGGACCCGCCGCTCCGCCGCGCTGTGGCCGGCGCTGGCCGCCGACCTCGCCGAGGAAGCCGGCCTGGACGTCGAGCTTTCCCAGCCCGGCGGCGTCGCCTTCTGCCTCGGCGAGGAGGAGATGGAGGCGGCCCGCCAGCATGCCCGGCGCCTGCACAACCAGGCCGACATCCACGAGATCGAGGTGATCGACCGCGCCCGCCTCCAGGGGCTGATGCCGCGGGCGCCGCTGGGCCCCGAGGTGGCCGGCGCCTCCTTCTGCCGGCATGACGGGCATGTGAACCCGCTGCTGCTGCTGCGCGGGCTGCACCGGGCAATGCAGCGCCGGGGCGCGGTCTACCAGCCGGAGGCGCCGGTGACCGCGGTCCGCGCCACGGGCGGCGGCTTCCTGGCGGAAACGCCGCAGGGCCGCTTTGCCGCCGGCAAGCTGGTGCTG
>CAZEQG010000436.1:0-3057 GCA_964514295.1 uncultured Alphaproteobacteria bacterium | reverse complement strand
GCCGCTGCCCGCCAGCCCGGCCCCGGCCGCCAGCCCGAAGGCGGCGGCAAGCGCCACCATCCGGATGCCGGAAGCTGCCGCCCGCCGTGCTGCCGCCATTGCCGCCGCCCCCCGGTCCGAGCCGTTGCGATCCCGTTATCTTGCTGCGTTGCGGCGACAGGCACAAGGGGCGGCTGGTAGTCCTTGATCGGCCTCCCGCGATGCGATATCCGCAGCAGTCAGCGTCTCCGGGCGGGCGGCAAGAGAGGCAGGCGGCGATGTCAGGCACGATCTTCGAGGTCCATACCCTGAAGGGTGGGACATGGATGATCGATTCGACGCACAAGGACCGCGACGCGGCGATGGAGGTCGCCCGCAGCCTCTATGGCGAAAAGGTCTATGACGGCGTGAAGGTGGTGAAGGACGTTTTCGATCCCGTCACCAATGCCAGCAAGGAAATCGTCATCTTCGACACGGCCAAGCAGTCTGCCGAGCGCAAGGCGCCGCCGCCGGCCGCCAAGAAGGCCGCCGCACCGGCCGGCGCGGCCAAGGCGGACGTCGATTTCGGCCGCCACCAGCCGGCGGCCAAGGCCAAGGGCGGCGATGGCAATGTGGTGCTGAAGTCGCTGGCCTGGCTGGTGGCGCTGCTGTTCGGCGGCATCCTGCTGATATGGCTGATCTACAACTTCTCCGGCCTGCTCGTGCAGATCGGCGTGATGCGCTGAATCGCCTCGCGCGCGGAATGTTCCGCCAGGCGAACATCTGAGGCATCAGGGCCAGGGCTGCTGCACGGCGGTCATCGGGAAGGAATCGAAATACTCGTCGAAATCGGTGAAGGGCCCGCACAGGGCGTGCACCAGCCGGGCGAGCTTGGCCTGGCGCTCGGGAATGAGCTGCGGGGCTGCGGTCCATTCTGCCGGCCGCGGCAGGATGCAGCGCTGCCGGTCCACCTTCAGCAGCACCTCGCGGTGCACCAGCCCGCCGCAATAGAAACAGTCGAGCGCGATGCTGCGGCAGTTCTCCTGCCGGTAGGGGCCAGGCACCGGCAGGTCCACGGCCGCTTCGAGGACGAGGCCGTAGAGCATGGTGATGGCCACGTCGGCACGGTAGACGAGGCCCACCGGTGGGGCGTCGACATCGACCCGCAGCAGCTTGCCCTCGGCGCCTTCCACCCGCGAGAAGCCGTGCCGGAACAGCGGCCCCTGCAGGATCAGCCAGTCTTCCGGCGCGCTCTCGGCGATCCGTCCAAGGAAGGGGCGCAGGTCCATCGCCGCCCCCTAGCCGGCCAGCCTGGTGTCCCGGGGGTCGGTCTGCGGCCAGGGCCTGACGGGCTTGCCGGTGGCCTCGGCAAGAATGGTGCGGGCGTTCTCCAGGATCAGCCTGGCCTTGGCCAGCAGCTTGGCGTCGGCGGCGATCGCCTCGGCCACCGGCCGCTGGCAGACCAGCAGGTAGAGCTCGTCCAGCGCCTCGCTCATCTGCGGCGCGGCGGCGACCAGCTTCAGGTTCCCGGCGCGGTCCTCGGTGCGGCCCGACCAGCTTATGCTGCCAATCGATCCGGCACTGCCGCGCCCATGTGCGGTGATCTCGCCATTCGTCCTGATCTTCCACGGCCCTGGCGTGTAACGCATGTGGTCCCTCCCGTCTCGACTTCACAGTCTAGTGTCAAGCCGCGGCTGGACACCACCCCGCCGACGGGTTTCAATGTGGTGACGGTGAAGGGAGGCGCGCATGCGAAAGGCGATCGCCCTCTTGGCGGTGCTGCTGGCAGCGCATGTCCTGCCTGCGCGGCCGGCCGAAGGCAGCGGCATTCCGGTCGATCTGGAACTGGTCCTGGCCGTCGACGTGTCCGGCTCGATCGACGAGGAGGAGGGCCAGCTTCAGCGCCAGGGCTACATCGCGGCGCTGCTGGACCCGCGCCTCCATGCGGCGATCCAGGGCGGCACCCTGGGCCGGATCGCCCTCAGCTATGTGGAATGGGCGGGCGAACACTACCAGCGCACGGTGGTGCCCTGGCGGCTGATCGAAGGCGCTGAAGGCGCCGCCGCCTTCGCCGGGCTGATCGAGCGCGCCCCCCGGGTGACCGAGAACTGGACCTCGATCAGCGCTGCCCTGGACCACGCGACCACGCTGATCGAGACCAGCGGCTTCGAGAGCACGCGCAAGGTCATCGACATCTCCGGCGACGGCAAGAACAACTCCGGACGGTCGGTCGTCCTGGCGCGCAACCGCGCGCTTGCCGCCGGCATCGTCATCAACGCCCTGCCGATCATCTCCGACAAGCCGAGCCCCTGGGGCTGGCCGCCGCCGGTCGATCTCGACCGCTATTTCGAGGAGTTCGTGATCGGCGGCCCCGGCGCCTTCATGGTCGTGGCCCGCGACTTCGGCGCCTTCGGCCAGGCGATCCTGGCAAAGATGCTGCGCGAGATCGCCGGCCTCGACGAGACGCCGGAGCCGGCCCGCTATGCCCTGGCTGCGCTGCCCGCGCCCCCCGCAACCAGCCATTGGGCGGAATGAGGCCCTACCGGCTGCACGTCCCGCCCCCGGCCATCACCCCGGACGAGATGCGCGCCCGCGCCGGCCGGTTTCGCGAGCGTGTGGCCGGCATGCGCCACGCGCTTGCCAACCCACGGCTGCCGCCCGATCAGCGCGCCGAGCTGGAGCGCATGGCCCGCAACCTCGAAGCGGCCGCCGAGGCGCTGGAGAAGATGGCCAAGGGCAAGGCCTAGCGGGGGGCGCTGCCAGTAACGCCCGCTTCTGCGAAACTCGCCATGCCGCCATGGGCGGCACAGGCCGCGCGCAGCAGCAGTACTGCGACCGCCGCCCCCGACCCCTCGCCCAGCCGCATGCCGAGATCGAGCAGCGGGTCCAGCCCAAGCTCGGCGAGCAGGCGGCCATGCGCCGACTCCGCCGAACGGTGGCCGGCCAGGCAGTGGTCGAGGGCGCCGGCGGCCAGCCCCTTCAGCACGGCCGCCGCTGCCGTCACCACGAAGCCGTCGAGCAGCACCGGCACCCGGGCATGCCGGGCGGCCAGGATGGCCCCGGCCAGGTTGGCCCCGGAAAGGTCGGCTCGGGTCAGGT
>CAZEQG010000435.1:0-3060 GCA_964514295.1 uncultured Alphaproteobacteria bacterium | reverse complement strand
CAGGGCCTGGCTGGCGCGCGGCCCCGGCCCCCAGGCGACCGAGCGGCGGACGATCTCCAGTTCGCTTTCCTCCGGCCGGCCCTGGCGGACCAGGGTCAGGATCCCCTCCACCACCTGCTCGCCGACCGGGATGCGGCGCAGCAGGCACTGGGCGGCGCCAAGCTCGGCCGGGGTCATGGCGGGGCCGGGGCGTTCCTCGTCGGCGCCGGTGGTGGCCAGCAGCATCCGCCGCTCGGCCTCAAGGTCGGGGTAGCCGACGTCGATCTGCAGCAGGAAGCGGTCGAGCTGCGCTTCGGGCAGGGGGTAGGTGCCCTCCTGCTCGATCGGGTTCTGGGTTGCCAGCACGTGGAAGGGCGTGGGCAGCGGGTGATAGTGGCCGGCGACCGACACGCGGCGCTCTTGCATGGCCTGCAGCAGGGCCGACTGGGTGCGCGGGCTGGCGCGGTTGATCTCGTCGGCCATCAGAAGCTGGGCGAAGACCGGGCCCTTGATGAAGCGGAAATGGCGGCGCCCGCCCTCGCCCTCCTCCAGCACCTCGGAGCCCAGGATGTCGGCCGGCATCAGGTCGGGCGTGCACTGGATGCGGCGGTCCTCCAGCCCGAGCACGATGCCAAGCGTCTCGACCAGCTTGGTCTTGGCCAGGCCCGGCACGCCGACCAGCAGGCAGTGGCCGCCCGACAGCAGCGTCACCAGGGCCTCGTCGACCACCGGCTTCTGGCCGAAGATGACGCGCCCGATGCGCTCGCGCACCAGCGACAGGCGTTGGCCGAGCGCCTCGATCTGATCGAGCAGACGGCTTTCGGCGGCAGGGTCGAGGGGGGTAGGATCGGTCAGCACGCGCTCGTTACTCCGCATAGGTGTCGGAAATCATGCCCGACGGCAGCGACCACACGCATCACAACACCGGCACCGCACCCCCTGAGGTCGCCGGCGAGACCCTCCCGTCCTGCGGCGATTTCGATCTCCGCATCGGCCAGGATGGCACCTGGTATTACCGGGGATCGCCGATCGGCCGTCAAGCGGTCGTAAAGCTGTTTGCCACCGTCCTGCATCGTCGCCCCGATGGGTACTGGCTGATCACGCCGGCCGAACGTGGCAGGATCATGGTCGATGACGCGCCCTTCGTGGCCGTGGAGGCCGAGGCCGCGGGGGGCGGCCGCGACCAGGTGGTGGCCTTCCGCACCAATCTCGACCATTGGGTGGCGGCGGGCCCCGATCATCGCCTTGCCGTGCGGTCGCCCCCTGGCGGCGGCGAGCCCAGACCCTATATCGAGGTCAGGAACGGTCTGGAGGCGAAGCTGGCGCGACCGGTCTACTATCGGCTGGTCGATCTGGCGGTCGAGGAGCCGACGGCGGACGGCCCGCGCCTGGGCATCTGGAGCCGGGGCGTGTTCTTTCCGCTGGGCGAGCCCTAGGGCTGCCCGGCACAGCGTGCGGGAGGGGTGGTGATCGCGTCGGTCGAAGATCTGCGGCTGAAGGTGTCGGCGCGGGCGCCGGGCATGCGCGGCGCGGCGCGGGGCGACCATGACCTGAACCCCGGCATGGCGCCGCCCGAGAACCCGCGCCGGGCCGCCGTCCTGGTGCCGATCGTCCAGCGCGCGGCGGAGCCCACCATCATCCTGACCCGGCGCACCGATCATCTGGCCCATCATCCGGGCCAGATCAGCTTCCCCGGCGGCCGCATCGAGCCCGAGGACCCGACGCCGGAGGCGGCCGCCCTGCGCGAGACGCAGGAGGAGATCGGCCTCGGCCCGGCCAATGTGGAGGTGCTGGGCCGCCTCGACACCTACGAGACGCGCACCGGCTTCACCATCACCCCGGTGGTGGGGCTGGTGCGCCCGGCCTTCTCGCTGTCGCTCGATCCGGTCGAGGTGGCCGAAGCCTTCGAGGTGCCGCTGAGCTTCGTGCTCGACCCCGCCAACCATCAGCGCCACAGCCGCACCTGGCAGGGCATGGCACGCAGCTTCTGGGTGCTGCCCTATCTCAACTACTACATCTGGGGGGCCACCGCCGGGATGCTGGTGAACCTGTCCGAAGTGCTGCGGTCGCGGCCGTGAGGCAGGCGCTGCTGATCGGCCTGCCGCTGCTGCTGCCGACCCTGGTCTATGCCCTGTGGTTCTGGGCGGCGACGGCCAGGGCGCCAACGCCGGAGGCCGCGCCGCGGCTGGGCGACGCGCCGATGGTGTCGCTGGTGGCGACCGGGCTGGGGCTGGCCATGCTGGCGCTTGCGGCGGCGGTGCTGTTCGACGGCGCGCCGGCAGGCTCGACCTATGTCCCCCCGCACATGGACAACGGCCGCCTGGTACCCGGGCAAAGCCTGCCGCGATGAAGCTGCCGCCCCAGGACTGGATGACCGCGCCGGCGACCCGCGCGGTTATGGCGGCGCTTGCCGCCGGGGCCGGCGGCCGTTTCGTCGGCGGCTGCGTGCGCAACGCGGTGCTGGGCGAGGCGATCAGCGATGTCGACATCGCCACGCCCGAGCCGCCGGAGCGCGTGATGGCGCTGGCCGAGGCGGCGGGGCTGAAGGCGGTGCCCACCGGGATAGCCCATGGCACGGTCACCGTGGTCGCGGCGGGCCAGGGCTTCGAGGTCACGACGCTGCGCCGCGATGTCGAGACCGACGGGCGGCGGGCGCGGGTCGCCTTCACCGATGACTGGGCCGAGGATGCGCGGCGCCGCGATTTCACCATCAACGCGCTGTCGGCCGAGGCCGATGGCCTGGTGCACGACTATACCGGCGGCCTGGCCGACCTGGCGGCGCGGCGCGTGCGCTTCATCGGCCGGGCCGCGGAGCGGATCGCCGAGGATGTGCTGCGCATCCTGCGCTTCTACCGCTTTCACGCCCGCTATGGCCGCGATCCGCCGGATGGCGAGGCGATGGCGGCCTGCGCGGCCGCCGCCCCGCAGATCGCCCGCCTGTCGGCGGAGCGGGTGCGCAACGAGCTGCTGAAGATCCTGGAGGGCCCGCGGCCGGACCACGCTTTCGCCCTGATGCGGGATGCCGGGGTGCTGGCCCATGCCCTGCCCCAGGCCGGCGACCCGGCGCTGCTGGCGGCCGAG
>CAZEQG010000434.1:0-3063 GCA_964514295.1 uncultured Alphaproteobacteria bacterium | reverse complement strand
GGGCCAGCGCCGACCGGCGCGCCGCGATCGCCTGCTCGACCGTGTCGCGCAGTCCGTTCAGGGCCTGGCCGGCGGTCCGGCGGGCCTCCGCCTCCAGCCCGCCAAGCCCCTTCATCTGCTCGGTGATGCGCCCCTTGCGGCCCAGCGCCTCGACCCTGAGCTGCTCCAGCGCCGCCAGGTCGGCAGCGGCGGCGATCGCTCCCAGAAGCTCGCCCCTGAGCGCCTCGATCATGTCGGTCATGGCCATTCCATCCCTGAAACAAAAGGGCCGATCCTTGCCGGACCGGCCCCTCCGCATGTCGCGATTCCCGGGCGCCGGTCGCCCGGCGGTCCGCCGATCAGGCCGCTTCGGCGGCCAGTGCGGTCCGGGCCTGCTGGCACAGCGCCGCAAAGGCCTCCGGCTCGCTGATGGCAAGGTCCGACAGCACCTTGCGGTCAAGCTCGATGCCCGCCCGCTTGATGCCGTTCATGAACTTGGAATAGGTCAGCCCATGCAGCCGCACGCCGGCATTGATGCGCTGGATCCACAGGGCGCGGAAGTCGCGCTTGCGGTTGCGCCGGTCGCGGTAGGCGTATTGGAGGGACTTCTCCAGACGCTCAAGGGCGATGACGTAATTGGTGCTGGAGCGGCCGCGAAAGCCCTTCGACTGTGCGAGGACCTTCTTGTGCCGGGCATGGGCGGTGACGCCGCGCTTGACGCGAGCCATGTCTCAGCCCTCCCTCAGCCGTTCGGCAGGAAGTAGCGCTTCACCACTTCCCCGTCCGTCTTGAACATGATCGTGGTGCCGCGCGCCTGCCGCTTCATCTTCTGCGGGCGCTTGCGCAGGTTGTGGCGCTTGTTGGCCACGTTCATCCGCACCTTTCCGGTGGCGGTAAGGCGGAAGCGCTTCTTCGCCCCGCTCTTCGTCTTCATCTTGGGCATTTGGTCCCCTTGGGTCTAGGCGTTGCGATGCGGCCGGCCGGGCATGCCCTTTCGCCCGGTCGCGGCCGTCCACCGGGCCAGCGGCACCCGGAAGGCGCGGTTTATAGCGGCCCCGGTGCGCGCAGGCAAGGGCCCGCTGCGGGCGGCTGGGCGGCCGGAAAGGCTCTGGCGGCTATTTCTTGCTGGGGCGGCACTCGTCCGGCCGGGCGTCGATCACGTTCTGGTAGATCGACTTCACATAGGTCGGGTCGGCGCCGGTGATGCGGCCGCCGCCGGGCCCGGCCAGGCGCTCGCCGCCGCGCGCCACCTCGGCCGTCTCCAGCACGCCAGCGGAAATCATCTTCGGCGTCGCCTCGTCGGGCAGGATCACCCAGCCCGCCTTCTCGATGCCGGCGACGATGTCGAGGGCGTTCTTCTGGAAGCGGCGGTAGTTGGAGTCCCCCGCGCCGGCCTCGCGCCGGCTCGACGGGCTGGAGGCGCGGGCCAGCGCCATCGACACGATGTCGGCCATGAGCTGCATGTCGCGGCTCTGCTGCCAGGCGGTCACCATGGCGCCGAACACGGTCTCGACATAGACCTTGAGCCCCTTCGGCCCGATCAGGCTCTTGTTGCCGGCGATCGCCCGGTCGGCCGACTGCACCATGCGGTCCGTCGGGTTGCGCGGACAGATCACGAAGCCGCCCAGATCCAGGGCCTGCAGGACCTCCTTGGCGTCCTGCTCGTGGCGCTGCCACTCGTTCTCCATCAGGAAGGCGCCCAGGAAATCGTTCCCGGCACTGCCAACCCGGTTGAGGAAGCGCGAGAACTCCTTTGCGATGTGCTGGACCACGCTGGGTTCGTTCGCGGACATTCGCATCGACATGACTGGCCTGCCCTTGCTTCGACGACACCTTCACCGATGCGGAAGCAATTATTGTCCGGCGGTATTCCCGCCATTCGTTGGTCGCTTCCGCCCTGGCCCCCACCGTTTGTAACAGTATCAGGTCGACCCGCGTCAAGTCATTGGATTTGCGCGGCGAAGCGCAGATGATGAGGGGCCGCTATCCGGCCGGCTTGGAGATCTGCACGGCGAGCCGCAGCAGGTTGACGATAAGTGTCGTCTTTTCCAGCGGCGTGATGGTGGTGGCCGCCCGCCAGCTCGCATTCTCATAGTCGCGGAACGCCACGAACACGCCGATCGCCTTGGTCTCCGGCCGGGTCTCGCGCATCGGCACGTTCACCACCTGGCCGGGCTGGGCCACCACCTCCGACTGGGCCAGCACGGTCGGCCCCAGGGCGTCCCTGTCCTTCTCGTAGAGCGCGAAGAAGTCCGCCTCGTTGAAGGGGCCGACCTCGGTCAGTTCGTAGATGCGCACCAGCACCGGCGAGGCCCGGCCGTTCACCGCGGGGTTCAGTTGGGGGGAGGCGGCGATCTGCAGGGCGACCTGGGTGGTCGGCGGCGGCGGCGGTTCCTTGTCGGAGCCGAACAGGCCGCAGGCGCCGAGCGGGGCGGCGGCCAACAGGGCGAGGGTGGTGCGGCGGGTCGGGCTCATCGCTTGCCTTTCGAGGCCTTGACATAGGCGGCACGGAAAAGGTCCTGGAACTGCGCCTCGGCATCGCGGCGCATGGCGGGGAAGCGCTCGTTCAGCAGCTCCCAGCAGCGCGCCTTGCGGGGGGTGGCCATCAGCCGGTCCAGCATCGAATCGGCCTGGGCGGCGGCCGCCTCGACGCTGCGCGGGTCGAAGCGGTTGAGGGCGGCCGAAAAGGCGGCGCGATAGGCCACCTCGACGGTATGGTTGTGCTGCCACAGGTCTTCCAGCGCCTCGCGCATGGCCTGGGCCGGCGGCATGAAGCCGGGGCCGCTTGCCGCCAGGGCGAGGGTCAGCACCTCTTCGATCGAGCCTTCGACCTTCAGCGGGTTGTTGCCGCTGGCGCGCAGCATGGTCTGCTCGACCTTCGCCTCGCCGCGCTGGCGGGCCCGCACGTCGAGCAGCACCGCCAGCCCCTCGGCAGCGGTACGGAAGGCGGCACCGACCTCGCGCAGCAGGTCGGCCGCACGCTCCGGCGGCACCTTGAGGTTCGCCAGGCCCGCCCCTTCCAGGAACAGGGCCAGCCCCGCGGCCGCCGCATCGGGGGTGGCCGGACTGCCGGCAGCGGGCGCG
>CAZEQG010000433.1:0-3065 GCA_964514295.1 uncultured Alphaproteobacteria bacterium | reverse complement strand
GGGGCCGAGGGCGCGGCCGGCGCCGGCGGCCGGATCGGCCAGGGCGTCGCCGACGGCCGGGCCCGCGCCGACGGCAAGCTGTTCGACGCAGTGGCCGCGCATCTGGCAGAGGTGCTGGCCGGCGGCCGCCGGCTCATGGTCGCCGCCTATACCGAAGGCGCCCGCGACCGGCTTGCCAACCTCCTGGCCGAGCACGCCGCCCCCCGCGTCGACACCGTGGTGCTGGGGCTGGAGCGCGGCTTCGAAAGCCCCGACCTGGTGGTGGTGGCGGAGCCCGACATCCTGGGCGACCGGCTGTCGCGCCCGGCCCGCAGGCGGCGCAAGGCCGACGCCTTCATCGCCGAGGCGGCGGCCCTGGCCGAGGGCGACCTGGTGGTCCATGTCGACCACGGCATCGGCCGTTTCGACGGGCTGGTGACGCTGGAGGTGGGCGGGGCGCCGCATGACTGCCTGCGCGTGCTCTATGCCGGGGGCGACAAGCTGTTCGTGCCGGTCGAGAACATCGAGGTGCTGTCGCGCTACGGCTCGGAGGAGGCCGGCGCCCAGCTCGACAAGCTGGGCGGGGCCGGCTGGCAGGCGCGCAAGGCGCGGGTGAAGCAGCGCCTGCGCGAGATGGCCGACAGGCTGATCGCGCTCGCGGCCGAGCGGCAGCTTCGCCAGGGCGAGGCGTTCATGCCGCCGGAAGGGGCCTGGGACGAGTTCTGCGCCCGCTTCCCCTATGCCGAGACCGAGGACCAGCTTCGCGCCATCAGCGAGGTGGCCGAGGACATGGCCTCGGGCCGGCCGATGGACCGGCTGGTGTGCGGCGATGTCGGCTTCGGCAAGACCGAGGTCGCGCTGCGCGCCGCCTTCCTGGCGGTGATGGGCGGGGCGCAGGTCGCCGTGGTGGTGCCGACCACGCTGCTGGCCCGCCAGCACTACCGCACCGTCGTGAACCGTTTCGCCGGGCTGCCGGTGAAGGTGGCGCAGATGTCGCGCCTGGTGACCGGCAAGGAGGCGGCGGCCGTGAAGGCCGGTATCGCCGCCGGCGACATCGACATCGTGGTCGGGACCCACGCCCTGCTGGCGCCCTCGATCGCCTTCAAGCGGCTCGGCCTGCTGATCGTGGACGAGGAGCAGCATTTCGGCGTCGCCCAGAAGGAGCGGCTGAAGGAGCTGAAGAGCGACGTGCATGTGCTGACGCTGACCGCGACGCCGATCCCGCGCACGCTGCAGATGGCGCTGACCGGCCTGCGCGAAATGAGCGTGATCACCACCCCGCCGGTCGACCGGCTGGCGGTCAGGACCTTCGTGCTGCCCTTCGACGGCATGGTCATCCGGGAAGCGATCCTGCGCGAGCATTTCCGCGGCGGCCAGACCTTCTATGTCTGCCCGCGCATCGAGGATCTGGCGCGCGTGCATGACCGCATCGCCAAGCTGGTGCCGGAGGTGAAGATCGCCACCGCCCATGGCCGCCTGCCCACGGCCCAGCTTGAGGATGTGATGACCCGGTTCTACGAGGGCGCCTTCGACGTGCTGCTGTCGACCAACATCGTCGAGAGCGGCCTCGACGTCCCCACCGCCAACACCCTGATCATCCATCGCGCCGACATGTTCGGCCTGGCCCAACTCTACCAGCTCCGTGGCCGGGTGGGGCGGTCTAAGACGCGCGCCTATGCCTATCTCACGCTATCGCCCGGCAAGCAGCTCACCCCCACCGCCCAGCGCCGGCTGGAGGTGATGCAGACCCTCGACCATCTCGGCGCCGGCTTCACCCTGGCCAGCCACGACCTCGACATCCGCGGCGCCGGCAACCTTCTGGGCGACGAGCAGTCCGGCCACATCAAGGAGGTCGGCGTCGAGCTGTACCAGCAGCTCCTGGAGGATGCGATCGCCGAGCGCAAGGGGGCGGGACTGGCCGGCCCGGCACAGGAGGAATGGCAGCCGCAGATCGCGGTCGGCATGCCGGTGCTGATCCCGGAAGCCTATGTCGCCGACCTGACGCTGCGCCTCACCCTCTACCGCCGCATCGCCGGGCTGACCGACCGGGCCGAGATCGACGCCTTCGCGGCCGAGATGATCGACCGTTTCGGCCCGCTGCCGCCGGAGGTGGAGAACCTGCTGCAGGTGGTGGCGATCAAGCGCCTTTGCCGCCAGGCCGGGATCGAGAAGCTGGACGCCGGGCCCAAGGGGGCGGTGCTGGCCTTCCACCAGAACCGCTTTGCCAAGCCCCAGGCGCTGGTGCACTACCTCGCCGCGCAGAAGGGCACGGTGCAGCTCCGCCCCGATCACAAGCTGGTGCTGCGCCGCCCCTGGGAACAGCCCGAAACCCGCATGAAGGGCCTGTCCCGCGTGCTCAGCGAGATCGCGGCCCTGGCGGCCTGACAGCCCTATGAGCGCACGATGTTGAAGCCGTTGAAGGCCTGGCAGCCGGCCATCAGCTCGATGACGTTGATGTTCACATTGGGCGGCATGCTGACGCAGAAGAACACCACCTCCGCCACATCCTCGGGCCGGATCGGCTGGGTCCCGGCATAGACCGCCTTCGCCTTGGCCACGTCGCCATGGTAGCGCACGATCGAGAACTCGGATTCGGCCAGCCCCGGCTCGACCGAGGTGACCCGCACCCCGTGCTGCACCAGGTCGGCGCGCAGGTTGAGCGAGAACTGGTGCACGAAGGCCTTGGTGCCGCCATAGACATTGCCGCCCGGATAGGGGTAGGTGCCGGCGATCGAGCCAAGGTTGACGATATGGCCCGACTTGCGCGCGACCATGCCGGGAATGGCGGCATGCGAGCAGTACATCAGCCCCTTTATGTTGGTGTCGACCATCTGTTCCCAGTCGTCCAGCGGCACCTTGTCCGCCGGCTCCGTGCCCAGCGCCAGGCCGGCATTGTTCACCAGCACGTCGAGCGCGGCGAACTCGGCCGGCAGCCCGGCAAAGGCGGCCTGCACCGCGGCCCGGTCGCGCACGTCAAGGGCGATGGTGTGCACCGGCACGCCGGCCAGCTCCGCCTTCAGGGCCTCCAGCCGCTCCGCCCGGCGGCCGGCCAGCACCAGGCGCCAGCCGGCGGCGGCGAAGCGGCG
>CAZEQG010000432.1:0-3071 GCA_964514295.1 uncultured Alphaproteobacteria bacterium | reverse complement strand
TGGTCGACGGGCGGGGTGCCGCGCGCATCGTCGACGCCCTGGCAATGCGCTAGGATCGGGCCATGCGCTGCGTCGACATCGCCGGCCGCCGCATCGGCCCCGGACAGCCGCCCTACCTGGTCGCCGAGCTTTCCGGCAACCACAAGGGCGAGCTCGCGCGCGCGCTCGCCCTGGTCGATGCCGCCGCCGCCGCCGGGGCCGATGCGGTGAAGCTGCAGACCTACACCGCCGACACCATCACCATCGACCATGACGGCCCGGGCTTCCTGATCGAGGACGGTCCCTGGGCGGGGCGATGCCTGCACGAGCTGTACGGCGAGGCGCACACGCCCTGGGACTGGCATCCGGCGCTGTTCGCGCGCGCCGCCGGGCACGGGCTCGCCTGCTTCTCCAGCCCCTTCGACGAAACCGCCGTGGCCTATCTGGAGGGGCTGGGATCGCCCGCCTTCAAGATCGCCTCCTTCGAAGCCGTCGACCTGCCCCTGATCCGGCGTGCCGCCGCCAGCGGCCGGCCACTCGTCATCTCCACCGGCCTCGCCGCCGGGACGGAGATCGCCGAGGCCCTGGCCGCCGCCGCCCCGGCGCCGGTCATTCTGCTGCACTGTGTATCGGCCTACCCGGCCCCGGCCTCCGAGATGAGGCTTGCCAGCATCCCCGCCCTGGCGGCGCGCTTCGGGGTTCCCGTCGGCCTGTCGGACCATTCGCTCGGCATCGCCGCCGCGGTTGCGGCCGTGGCGCTCGGCGCCTGCTTCGTGGAGAAGCATCTCACCCTCGCCCGCGCCGATGGCGGGCCGGATGCCGGCTTCTCGCTGGAGCCGGCGGAGTTTGCCGCGATGGCCGCCGCCTGCCGCGAGGCGCATGCCGCGATCGGCGAGCCGGGCGAGGCGCGGCCGCCATCGGAGGGGGCGAACCGGCAGTTCCGCCGCTCCCTCTATGCCGTTGCCGACATCGCCGCCGGCGAGCTGCTGACCCCGGCCAATGTCCGCTCCATCCGCCCCGGCTTCGGCCTGCCCCCGCGCCACCTGCCGGAGATTCTGGGCCGCCGTGCCGCCGTGGCGATCGCGCGCGGCACGCCGCTCGACTGGCCGCTCCTGGCATGAGGATCGGCGCCACCATCGAGGCCCGCATGGCCTCCACCCGGCTGCCCGGCAAGGTCATGCTGCCGGCCTGCGGCCAGCCGATGCTGGCACTGATGGTGGAGCGCCTGCGCCGGGCGCCCTCGCTCGATGCCATCATCATCGCCACCACCGAAGGGGCGGACTGCGATCCGATCGCGGCGCTGGCCGGCCGGCTCGGCATCGGCCACTGGCGCGGCCCGGAGGAGGACGTGCTGGGCCGCGTGCTGGGCGCGGCGCGGGCCCATGGGCTCGACGTGATCGTGGAGCTGACCGGCGACTGCCCGCTGATCGACCCGGCCCTGGTCGAGGCGGCGGTTGCCGCCTGGCGGGCGGGCGGCGTCGACTATGTCTCGAACCAGCTTGTCCAGACCTATCCGCTCGGCATGGCGGTGCAGGTGTTCCCGACCGACCTGCTGGCCGAGGCGGCGGCGCGGACCGACGACCCGGCCGACCGCGAGCATGTCAGCCTCTACTTCTACCGCGAGCCCGGGCGCTACCGCTGCCTGAACCTGCCCGCCCCGCCGGCCCTGACGGCCCCCGACCTGTCGGTGACCCTGGACACGCCCCAGGACCTGGCGGTGATCCGCGCCGTGTTCGAGGCCCTGTACCCGGCCGACCCGGCCTTCGACCTCGCCGCCATCATCGCCTGGCTGCGTGCCAACCCGGCGGTTGCCGCGCTCAACGCCGATGTCCGCCGCAAAGCCCCTTGAGGTTGCCATCTGGGGCTGCGGTGCGGTCGCCGGCGGCGGGGCGCTGCCGGACTGCTTCACCCATGCCGGCGCCTATGCGGCTGCCGGCGGCTTCCGCATCGTCGCCGCCATCGACCCCGATCCCGCCCGGCGGGCCGCCTTCGCCAGCCGCTGGCAGGTGCCCGCCACCTTTGCCGATCTGCCGGACGACCTGGCCGTCGACGTGGTGTCGCTGTGCACGCCGACCGCCTGCCATGCCGGGCATCTGGCCCGCCTGCGCGGCCATCCCTGCCGCGCCGTCTTCGCCGAAAAGCCGCTGATGGCCGATGCCCGCGGCTTCCCGAAGCCGCTGCTGGTCAACCACCTGCGCCGCTTCGACCCGGCGATGCGGGCGCTGCGCGAGGAGATCGCGGCCGGCCAATGGGGCGCCCTGAAAGCCGCCACCGCGCTCTATACCAAGGGCATCCTCAACAATGGCAGCCACATGATCGACCTGGCGCAGTATCTGCTGGGCCCGGCCCGCCTGCTGCACGCCGGCCCGGCGCGGGCCGATCACGATGCCGCCGACCCCACCGCCGACGCCGTGCTGGAGATCGCCGGCGCCCCCTTCCACCTTGCCGGCGGCGATGCCCGCGACTTCTCGGTGTTCGAGCTGACGCTGCTGTTCGCCGGCGGCATGGTCACGGTCGAGGATGGCGGCTTCGCGGTCAGGCGGCGGCGCGCCGTCGCCAGCCCTCGCTTCGCCGGCTACCGGACGCTAGAGTCCGGCAGCATGGAGAAGACCGCACTGGACCAGGCGATGACCCTCGCCGCCCGGGACCTCAAGCGCTGCCTCGCCGAGGGCGGGCCGCTCGCCTCCGATGCCGCCTCGGCACATGCCGCCGAAGCGCTGTGCCGCGCCATCCTGGCGGCCGCGCGATGACGACGCTGTTCTACGCCCGCGACCCGGCGGCGGTGAACTGGATGATCGCCGCCCGCGAGCGGCTGGAGGCCGGCGATCCCCCGCGGGGGCTGGAACACGCCCGGCCGCCCTTCCGCAGCCTGGCGAAATCCTATGCCATCGCACGCTGGCCGGGGGCGGAAGCCTGGAACGGCATGCCGGACCTTGGCGATGTCAGCCTGCTGGTGACCGGCACCACCGATGTCGACGACCGCACCGACTGGGCGCTGTGGGCGGCGGCCCGCGCCGCCGGCGTGCCCAGCGCCTGCCTGCTCGATCGCGGCACCGACGTGGAGCACCGCTTCCCCCCCGATCCCGCCGCCT
>CAZEQG010000431.1:0-3082 GCA_964514295.1 uncultured Alphaproteobacteria bacterium | reverse complement strand
CGGCAAGGATGGCGCCGAACAGCCGGTTCGCCGGCGCCAGGGCCAGCGCCTCGGGGCTGCGCGCCACCACCAGCCAGCCAAGGCCGGGATAGTCGCCCAGCCCGGCCGTCGGCACCACCGCGGTCAGCATCGGCTCGGGCCCGCTGTGGTCGATATAGCTGAGCCCGGCCTGCTGGCGCGCCGCCGCCACCCGGTCCGCCGGCAGCACCGCATCCTGCGGCCCGATCAGCACCGCCCCGTCGGCGGCGTGGACCAGCAGTTCCGGCCGCAGGTCGAGAAGCGCGGCCGACAGCACCTTGCGGCTGACCGCCTCGGCCCAGCTCCAGCTCAGATGCGCGCCGAGCACGCCGGCAAGCGCCCCGTCGGTGCCGTAGACCGGCACGGCGACATCGACGAAGCGGAAGGGCGCCTGCTCGGGTGCGGTGCGCAGCAGCCGGTCAAGCAGCATGGCGTCGTGGACATCCTCCACGGTCGGCCCTTTCAGGCCATTGACGAACCATGGGCGCTGGGCGACCGAGGCGCCCTCAAGCATGCCGCGGGTGGCGGCGCGCACCGTGCCGTCCGGCGCGGCGAGGCCGATCCAGGCATAGTCGGGCAGGCTCACCCGGATCTGTTCCAAGACGCCGCGCAGCGTCTCCGGCTCGCCGCCCCACACCGGCCGCAGCGGCACGAGGCCGGCGACATTGCGGACCTCGCGGTAGCGCTCCGACATGTCCAGATCGAGCCGCGTCGCCATGGTGCGGGCCAGCATCACAAGCTCCGCCTCGGCATCTCGCACC
This sequence comes from uncultured Alphaproteobacteria bacterium, assembly GCA_964514295.1. Classification (GTDB taxonomy): domain Bacteria; phylum Pseudomonadota; class Alphaproteobacteria; order CAZEQG01; family CAZEQG01; genus CAZEQG01. The sequence goes on along the minus strand of CAZEQG010000431.1, from coordinate 2,303 downwards.
GCCTGCCGGCGCGCCAGATCGGCCGCCGCTGCGGCCACCGCCAGGGCGGTCGCCACGCACAGCACGCCAGCCATCCAGGCCGTCTGCTGGCGGACCGACATCCGGTCCCGGAGCCTCAGAAATCCCTGCTGCACGCCAGGCCACGCCCCTTCGTCCGCTGCCCCCGGCGGCCGTGCCGCGGGTCCCCCGCTGGCAGGGAACGCACGGCCATGCCGCTAAACGCAAGCAGAACACATATGCGCCGGAAGGTATAGACGGGGAATCGTTAAGCCGCCCTTACTGCAACCGGATCGTGATATTCAAATGACGACAGCAGCATCTCAACCTATATACCATAAAAGTAGCACTATATTCGTCTACATGCCATTGGTAGCAAATTAATACTGTTTATCTGCTATAAATCCAACTCTCGGTTCTTGTTTGATAGAACCATCACTCGGAACGGCAACATCACCCGTGACGGCGCGCCAGCATGCCAGCATCGCGGCTTCCGGGAAGCACCTGCCTCAGGTATCGGCGCGTGGCACCCAGGGAATGCGGGCGATGCCGATGCCCTCCTCGCGCAGCGCCTCGGCCTCCTGCGCGCTCGCCTCGCCATAGATGCCGCGCGGGTCGCTCTCGCCATAGTGGATCTTGCGCGCCTCGTCGGCGAAGCGGTCGCCGACATGCTCGCAGTTTGCCTCGATCTCGGCCCTGAGCGCGCGCAGCCGGGCCAGCAGCTCGGCCTGATGGGCGACCGCCTTGGCCGGCGGAATCACCTCGGCCTCCGGCTTGCCCTTGCCCAGGCGCGGCGCCATGATCGCCTTCTCCACCTTGGCGCTGCCGCACAGCGCGCAGGACAGCAGTCCGCGCGCCGCCTGATCGTCGAAGGCCGCGCTGTCGCGGAACCAGCCTTCAAAGCCGTGTCCGTTGTCGCAGCAGAGCTGGTAGAGGATCATGGCGGAACATCACCTCCGTAACGGGCCCGTCATGGAACATGGTGCATCGCAGCAGCCGGCACAAGCGCCCAGGGCGCTGCCGCCCTCGCCCTGGGTGGTCCGCTTCGCGCCGCTGATCCCGGCCGGCGGCACGGTGCTGGACCTTGCCTGCGGCGGCGGCCGGCACGCGCGTTTCCTGCTCGGCTGCGGCCACCGGCTGACGCTGCTCGACCGCGAGCTTGCCGGTGTCGCCGATCTCGCCGACGCGGCCGAGCTGATCGCCGCCGACCTGGAGGACGGCTCGCCCTTCCCGCTTGCCGGCCGGCGCTTCGATGCGGTGGTGGTGACGAACTACCTGTGGCGGCCGCTGCTGCCGGCGATCGTGGCCGCCGGCGACCTGCTGATCTACGAGACTTTCGCAGCCGGCAACGAGCGCTTCGGCCGGCCGAGCAATCCCGACTTCCTGCTGCGGCCGGGCGAGCTTCTGGCGGCGGTTGCCGGGCGCATGCGCGTGATCGCCTATGAGGATATCGAGGTGGCGGAGCCGCGGCCGGCCATGGTGCAGCGGCTGTGCGCCCGGTGCGACTAGGGAAATTGCGCGGCTAGGGAAAGGGGATTGGCGGCGGGCGCTCGAGCGAGCCCCACAAGGTCACCTCCCGCAGCAGGGCGAGCGGCGCCTCGGGGCGCAGGCGGGCGCCGGCAGGCGTGGCCTCGACGCCCAGCCTCGCCCATAGCCCGTCGAGGTCGAAAGGCCGGCCGCGGTCGAGATGGCGTTCCAGCAGCCGGGCCAGCACCGGATGTCCGGTCAGCCCGTCGCAGCGGCCGGCGAACTCGGCCGTGGTCATCCGGGTGGTGGCGTCGACGCCCTGGCGGGCCAGCGCCACCAGGCAGTGCTCCAGCCCCAGCCGGCCGCCGCTCGACTGCCGGATGTCGAGATCGGCCAGCAGCATGAACAGCGCCCCGCCCCAATAGACGCCGCGCGGATCGGCCGAACTGAGCCCGTCGCGGGTCAGCGCCGGCAGGCCGCGGGGCATGTTCTCCAGGAAGTCGGTGAACACGCGCTCGGGCGTGACCCAGCCGGCCCGCAGCCTCGCCAGCGCCTCCAGATAGGTGGCCAGCCCCTCCATCAGCCAGGGCCCGGTGTCGGGCACGAAGGGGGTTGCGGCGTGGATCAGCTCATGCACCGCCACCCAGTCGTCGCGGAACAGCGTCGGCCGCGCCTGCCCGCCCAGCTCCAGCATCAGCGAGATGCCGCCGCCCGGCACCACCTGCCCTGCCCGTACCCCCTCGCGGCCGGCCTGCGGCACGATGACCGCCAGCATGTCCTCGGGCGGGAAGCCCTGGAACAGCCGGCCGACCGCAAGGGCCGCGGCGCGCAGCCCCTCG
>CAZEQG010000430.1:0-3085 GCA_964514295.1 uncultured Alphaproteobacteria bacterium | reverse complement strand
CGAGCCTCGCAGAGCTGAAGGGCCTGCGGCGGCCCCGCCTCAGTGCGCCGCCGCCCAGCTCCGCCCCGAGCCCGCCTCGGCAATGATCGGCACGCCCAGGCGCACGGCCGGCAGCGGCGCCTTCTCCATGACCTCGCGGATGAGGGTGGCGGCCGCCGCGGCCTCGCCCTCCGGCACCTCGAACAGCAGCTCGTCATGGACCTGGAGCAGCATGCGCGCATCGATGCCCGCCGCCGCCAGCGCCGGCGGCACGCGCACCATGGCGCGCTTGATGATGTCGGCGGCGGTGCCCTGGATCGGCGCGTTGATCGCCTGGCGCTCGGCGAAGGCGCGGCGGGCGGGATTGTTGTCGCGGATGCCGGGGACATGGCATTTGCGCCCGAACAGGGTGCGCACCATGCCGTTGGCCTTCGCCTCGGCCTTCGCCCGGTCCATATAGGCGCGGATGCCGGGATACTTGGCGAAATAGGCCTTGATGTAGGCCGAGGCCTCGGACTGGTCGACGCCGAGCTGGCGGGCGAGGCCGAAGCCCGAGATGCCGTAGATGATGCCGAAATTGATGGCCTTGGCCTTGCGGCGGACCATCGGGTCCATGCCCTCGATCGGCACCCCGAACACCTGGCTGGCGGTCAGCGCGTGGATGTCGATGCCGTCGCGGAAGGCGTCCTTCAGGGCCTGGATGTCGCCGATCTCGGCCACGATCCTGAGCTCGATCTGGGAATAGTCGACCGACAGCAGCACGTTTCCGGGCTCGGCCACGAAGGCCTCGCGGATGCGCCGCCCCTCCTCGGTGCGCACCGGGATGTTCTGCAGGTTGGGGTCGGTCGAGGACAGCCGCCCGGTCGAGGTCGCGGCCATCGCGAAGCTGGTGTGGACGCGGCCGGTCTCGGGGTTGATCTGGCCGACCAGGGCATCGGCGTAGGTCGACTTCAGCTTGGCGAGCTGGCGCCAGTCCAGAAGCTTCTGCGGCAGGGGGTGATGGATGGCGAGCTCGTCCAGCACCTCGGCGCCGGTGGCATAGGCACCGGTCTTGGTCCTGGTGCCGCCGGGCAGCTTCAGCTCGTCGAACAGCACCTCGCCGAGCTGCTTGGGCGAACCGAGGTTGAATGGTCGCCCGGCCAGCACGTGGATCTCGGCCTCCAGCGCCGCCATGCGCTGGGCGAAGTCCTGCGACAGGGCGGCCAGGGCCTGGCGGTCCACCTTCACCCCGGCCCGCTCCATCGCCACCAGCACCGGCACCAGCGGCCGCTCCAGCGTCTCATAGACGGTGGCCATGGATTCCTGCGCCAGGCGCGGCTTCAGCGCCCGCCACAGCCTGAGCGTCACGTCGGCATCCTCGGCCGCATAGTCGCGGGCGCGCTCCAGGGGCACATGGTCGAAGGTGACCTGCTGCTTGCCGGTGCCCGCCACCTCGCCGAAGCTGATGGTCTTGTGCCCCAGCACCAGCTCGGACAGCTCGTCCATGCCATGGCCGTGCAGGCTGCCCTCCAGCACATAGGAGACCAGCATGCTGTCATCGATCGGGGCGATCGCGATGCCATGCCGGGCGAAGACCAGCGCATCATACTTGATGTTGTGGCCGACCTTGAGGACCGCGGGGTCCTCCAGCAGCGGCTTCAGCAGGGCGAGCGCCCGGTCCTTGGCCATCTGCAGCGGCCGGCCGCTGGCCAGATCGCCGACATGGCCGAGCGGCACGTAGCAGGCCGAGCCCGGCTCGACCGCCAGGGACACGCCCACCAGCACCGCCTGCATGGCATCGAGGGAGGTGGTCTCGCAGTCGAAGGCAACCACCCCGGCCTCGCCCGCCCGGGCGATCCAATCGGCCAGCGCCGCCTCGTCCTGGACCAGCACATAGCCTGCCTCGGCGGGCTTCGGCGGCGGCGGGGGCGCCACCGCCGCCTCGGTCGAGCCGCCGCTTTCCACCTTGGCGATCAGGCGCTTGAACTCCTGCGCCTTGAGGAAGGCCAGCATCGCCGAACGGTCGGGATGGGCCGACAGATCCTCGATCGGGCGGGGCAGCGGCGCGTCCGCGTCGAGCGTGACCAGGCGCTTGGAGATGCGCGCCTTCTCGGCGTTCTCGATCAGGGTCTCGCGGCGCTTGGGCTGCCGGATCTCATGCGCGCGGGCCAGCAGCGTCTCCAGGTCGCCATATTCGGCGATGAGCTGGGCGGCGGTCTTGATGCCGATCCCGGGCACCCCCGGCACCGCGTCCACCGCGTCGCCGGCCAGGGCCTGCACCTCCACCACCTTTTCCGGCGGCACGCCGAATTTCTCCATCACCTCGGCCGGGCCGATCGGGCGCTGCTTGATCGGGTCCCACATCGACACGCCGTCGCGCACGAGCTGCATCAGGTCCTTGTCGGAGGAGACGATCACCACCTCGTGGCCAACCGCCGTGCCGGCCTTGGCATAGGCGGCGATCAGGTCGTCGGCCTCGAACCCCTCCAGCTCCAGCGCCGGCACGCCAAGCGCGCGGGTCGCCTCGCGCACCAGGGCGAATTGCGGGATCAGCTCTTCCGGCGGCTCCGGGCGGTTGGCCTTGTAGCCGGGATAGATCTGGTTGCGGAAGGTGGCGCGGGCCGAATCGAAGATCACCGCGATGTGGTCGCCCGGCCGGTCCTCGATCAGCTTCAGCAGCATGGCGGTGAAGCCGAACACGGCATTGACCGGGGTGCCGTCCGACCGGTTCATCGGCGGCAGCGCGTGAAAGGCCCGGAAGATGTAGCCCGAGCCGTCGACCAGCACCAGGCTGCCGGCCACCCTAGTGCGCCTCGGCGGCGGCACCCTCGGCCAGCACATAGCGCCGCCCGCAATAGGGGCAGTCGATGTGCCCGGCCTCCCCGATGCGCAGGAACACGCGCGGATGGCCGAGCGGCCCCTCGCCGCCGTCGCAGGCGATGGCGCGGGTGTCGACGGTCACGGTCTCGGGCGGCTGCATGGCATCCTCGGGGGCGGGGTCGCGGCAAAGGCGGCGATCATAGCGCCCGCCCGGCCGCCGGCAAAGGCGGCAGTGGACAGGCCCGGGCCAGCCGCGCTAGGGGCGGGGAATGCGCCCTGCCTTGTCCGCCGCGCCCGCCCTGGCGCT
>CAZEQG010000429.1:0-3105 GCA_964514295.1 uncultured Alphaproteobacteria bacterium | reverse complement strand
GTGATGTAGGCCATGTCGAAGGGCGGGTCCTGGCGCATCAGCACCACGTCCACGCTGGCAAGGTCCAGGGTCTCGAAGGCGCCCAGGCTGGCATGGTTGCCGTATTCGCGGCGCACCTGTAGCGGGCGCGCCTTGGCCGTGACCTTGCCGTCACGAAAGGACAGGTGGCGGACCAGATAGTGATAGAGCGTGTGCCCGCGCGCCTGCGCCTCAAGCGCCAGCGCGAAGGTGGAATCGGCATCGATGTCGATCGGCTCGATCGGGTCCATCTGGATGGCGACGGCGAGCGGCATGGCAGGGCTCCAGTGACGGGAGCGCGACTATAGCCGGGCCCGGCAAGCGCCCGCCATATCCGGCGCGGCCGGCGCCGTCATACCCTGAACCGCCGCATCAGGAACACCAGCAGCAGCAGCCCGGGCACCGCCGCGACGGTGGAGGCCAGGAAGAACGGCACCCAGCCCATGCCTTCGACCAGGAAGCCGCCCCAGGCCGCAAGGTTGGTGCGGGCAACCGCGGCAAAGGAGGAAAGCAGGGCATACTGGGTGGCGGTGTAGGCGATGTTGCAGAGGCTGGAGAGATAGGCCACGAAGGCGGCCGAGCCCATGGCGCCGGTCACGTTCTCCACGGCGATGGTCAGGGTCAGCAGCGCCGGGTCGTAGCCGGCCATCGCCTGGATGGCGAACATCAGGTTCGACAGCGCCTGCAGCACCCCGGTGACCAGCAGCGATTTCAGGATGCCGAGCCGGTAGACCAGGATGCCGCCCAGGGCCAGCCCCACCATCGAGGCGCCGACGCCGAAGATCTTGGAGATGTTGGCGATCTCGATCTTGGAAAAGCCCATGGCGACGTAGAAGGGGCTGCTCATCACCCCGGCCAGCGCGTCGCCCAGCTTGAACAGCACCACGAACAGCAGCACCGCCCACCAGACGGGCCGCGTGAGGAAATCGGCGAAGGGGGCGACCACCGCCTCACGCAGCCAGGCCAGCATCCCGTCCGGCGCCTTCACCTTCACGGATTCGCCGGGCTCTGGCGTCAACAGCACAGTTGCCATGCCGACGCCCATCAGCCCGGCCATCGCCAGATAGGCGGCCGTCCAGCCGAAGCCGGCGGCGACGTAGAGGGCGCCGGCGCCGGCCGCCAGCATGCCGATGCGGTAGCCGAACTGGGTGGCGGCCGCCCCCGCCCCCTGCTCTTCCTCCTTCAGCAGCTCCACGCGGTAGGCATCGATGACGATGTCCTGGCTGGCCGACAGGAAGGCCACCGCCACGGCAAACAGGGCGGTGCGCCAGGGATCGACCGCCGGATCGGCATGGCCAAGGGCGATCAGCGCGAGCGCAAGCAGGATCTGGATGGTCAGCGCCCAGCCGCGCCGCCGGCCGATCGGGATCGGCGCCGGCAGCCGGTCGATCAGCGGCGCCCACAGGAACTTCAGGTTATAGGCCGTTCCGACCAGGGCGAAGAGGCCGACGCTAGAGAAGCGCAGGCCCGATTCGGTCAGCCACACCGCCAGGGTGGCACCGGTCAGCGCCAGCGGCAGGCCGCTGGCGAAGCCCATGAACAGCACCGCCAGCAGGCGCGGGCGAAGATATATGGCAAGCGCCGCGGCCATGCCGGTTCCCGCCGGCACCGCCCGGTCGCTCACTGCCGGCCGGCCGGGACCAGGTTGCGCAGCGGCGTTTCCGGCCGGGCGCCGACATGGGCGATCACCTCGGCCGCGCAGATCGAGCCCAGGCGGCCGCATTCGGCGGGCGGCCGGCCGGTGGCGTGGCCGAACAGGAAGCCGGCGGCATAGAGGTCTCCGGCGCCGGTGGTATCGGCGATGCGGGCGGGCGGCACCGCGTCGATGATGTGCACCTCGTCGCGCTCCAGGATCACCGATCCCTTGGGCCCCCGCGTCAGGGCGGCGACATCGACCTGCCAGCGCACGGCCTGAAGCGCATCGTCGAAGGTCCGGGCCTGATAGAGGGACAGGATCTCGGCCTCATTGGCGAACAGGATGTCGACATGGTGCTTCACCAGGTCGATGAAGCTTTCGCGGTGACGGTCCACGCAGAAGGGATCGGACAGGGTGAGCGCCACCTTGCGGCCGGCCCGGTGGGCGATCTCGGCGGCCTTGCGAAAGGCTTCCTTAGCCTGCGGCGGGTCCCACAGATAGCCTTCCAGATAGGTGATTGCCGCGGCCGCCACGGTGGCCTCGTCGATATCCGCCGGGCCCAGGTTCACGCAGGCCCCGAGATAGGTGTTCATCGTGCGCTGGGCATCGGGGGTGATGACGATGAAGCTGCGCGCCGTCGGCGGCCCCTCGGTCGCTGGCGCGGTGGGGTAGTGCACGCCGGCCGCCTTCAGGTCGTGGCGGAACACGCCGCCCAGATGGTCGTCGCGCACCTTGCCGATATAGGCGGCGCGGCCGCCCAGGCTGACCACGCCGACCGCGGTGTTGGCCGCCGAGCCGCCGGAAATCTCGACCGCCGGGCCCAGATTCTCGTAGAGCTGGTCGGCGCGGGCAGCGTCGATCAGCGTCATCGTGCCCTTGTTGAGGCCAAGCCGGCCAACCGCTTCATCCTCCATCTTTGCCAGCACATCGACGATCGCGTTGCCGATCGTCAGAACCTCGAAGCTGCCATCGGCCATCGGCCGTCCCTTTCTGCTGTCCGCGGCCGGTCGCCCGCCCCTGGCGGTGCACTATAGGGGCGGTCGCGGCCGGGCGGAATCGTTTCGCGGCCGGGCGGGCTGCGACGTGCGGGAATCCTTGCGGAATCCGGTATTCGATGCGCTTGCGCACTAGCTTCCGTGCAGGCACTTCGCCATAATGCGGCGCAACGGCGGCGGGCCCCCCGCGACCCGCCTCCGGACCGGAGTACAACGAAAGCCCTGGATGTTCGGCCGCCGAAAGCCCGCTGTCGAGGCATCGCCACCGCCACCGGCCGCCCACCCTCCGGCGGCGCCAGAAAGGCCGGCCACCAGCTTCCGGCCGGATCTCCGTGCCACGCCCACGCCCTCCCCGGATCCAGCACCGCCAGGACACGCGATGTCGACAAGCAACCCGCCGCCGTTCAACCCCGCCCTCCGCCGGCCGATGGAGCTGCCCGGCGCCCAGCCGGCGCG
>CAZEQG010000428.1:0-3116 GCA_964514295.1 uncultured Alphaproteobacteria bacterium | reverse complement strand
CTAAGACGGGCAAACTCGCCCGGCCTGATCATCGCGCGCAAGTCAATTAACCAAAATTGACTATGCACATTACCGGGGCGCGGCCGCTGCCGCCACTGCGCCAGCGGCACCCATGCAAATTTGCCTGTGCAGGCGATGCAGGCAAACGGGCTATGGTCGGGCAAAGCCCGCAGGTGCCGGGCCGTCGCAACCCGGGGAACGCCGTTCGGCCGCCCATGAACATCCGCGCCCGCCTTACGCTGCTGGTGGTTCTGGCGATCACCGTACCTGGCCTGCTGGTCGGCCTGCGCTTCATCGAGGACCGCACGGCCGCGGTGGATAGCGCCACCGTGGCGCTGTCCCAGGCGGCCCGGGCCATCGCCGACGAACTGGACGACAAGGTCCAGGGCACGGCACAGCTCCACTACGGCCTGGCACGCGCCCGCGACCTCGACACCGACGACCGCGCCGCCTGCTCGCGCTTCCTGTCGAGGGTGCGCGAGAAGTACCCCCAGTATACCGGCATCATCACCATCACCCCCGAGGGCCGGCTGTTCTGCGACTCGCTTCAGACCGGCCGCGACCTCGACCTGCGCGACCGCGGCTATTTCCAGAAGGCGCTGCAAAGCCCGGAGGATGTGACCCTGGAGCCCGTCTTCGGCCGGCTGACCGGCACCGCCGTGCTGCAGATCGCCCATCCAGCGCGCGACGAGGCGGGGGTGCTGAAATTCGTGCTGCTCGCCTCGCTCAACCTGCGCAGCTTCGTCGAGGCGCACCGCCTGCCGCTGCCCGAGGCCGAGATAATGCTGGTCGACGCTGCCGGCACGGTGCTCGCCGCCACCCCGCGCCCGGCCCCCGACCGCCGCATCGGCGGACAGATCGCCGACAGCGCGCTGTTCGCCCTGCTGCGCGACGGCGGCGACGGCGTGGCGCCGATCATCGGCCTCAGCGGCGAGCGGGAGGTGTGGGCCACCGCCACCACCGCGCGGATCGGCCAGTCCGGCCTCAACATCCTGGTCGGCCTGCCGGAGGCCTCCCTGCGTGCCGCCGCCAACCAGCGCCTGGTCGAGGGGCTGGCCGGGCTGGCGGCAATCATGCTGGTGCTGCTGGTCGGGGTGTGGACCCTGGCGGAGGTGAGCATCCGCCGCCAGGTCGGGCGGATCGCGGCGATGGTCGCCCGGCTGGGCCAGGGTGATCTTGCGGCCCGCATCGATCCGCCCCATCCCAAGGGCGAACTCGGCGAGCTGATGGCGGTGCTGAACCGGGCGGCGGAATCGCTGGCCCAGCAGCGTGCCGACATCGACACCCTGAACCAGAAGCTGCAGCAGGCCCAGCGCCTGGAGGCCATCGGCCAGCTCACCGGCGGCATCGCACACGACTTCAACAATCTGCTCACCATCATCCTGGGCAACGCCACGAGCCTTGCCGAGCACCTGGCCGCCGACCGCCAGTTCGGCCCGCTCGCCGAGATGACCGCCAAGGCCGCCCAGCGCGGCGCCGACCTGACCAGCCGGCTGCTTGCCTTCGCCCGCCGCCAGCCGCTCGACCCCCGCCCGACCGACATCGGCCGCCAGATCGGCGAGATGGACCGGCTGGTCCGCCGCACCCTGGGCAGCAGCATCGACATGGCGCTGGTGCGCCAGGCCGGGCTGTGGCGGGCGATGGTCGATCCGGTCCAGCTTGAAAGCGCCATCCTGAACCTGTGCCTGAACGCCCGCGACGCCATGCCGAAGGGCGGCCGGCTGACGATCGAGGCCGCCAATGTCGCCATCGACGCGCAGGATGTGGCCCGCCAGGATGATCTGGAGCCCGGCGACTACGTGATGGTCGCGGTCTCCGACACCGGCACCGGCATGGACCCGGCGACCCTGCGCCGCGCCTTCGAGCCCTTCTTCACAACCAAGGAGATGGGCAGGGGCAGCGGCCTCGGCCTCAGCATGGTCTATGGCTTCGTCAAGCAGTCCAAGGGGCATGTGCGCATCTATTCCGAGCCCGGCCGGGGCACCACGGTGAAGCTCTACCTGCCGCGGGCCGAGGGCGAGGCGGCGCCGGTGGCGGCCGCGGCCGCGCCCGAGCCCCTGCGTCGGGGCAGCGAAACCATCCTGCTGGTCGAGGACGACGACATGGTGCGCGAGCATGTCCACGCCCAGCTCATCTCGCTCGGCTATCGGGTGCTGACGGCGCGAGGCGGGGCCGAGGCCATCGACAGGCTGACATCGCCCGAGCCGGTCGACCTGCTGTTCACCGACGTGATCATGCCGGGCGGCATCGGAGGCCCCGAGCTGGCGGCGGCGGCGCTGTCGCTGCGCCCCGGCCTGCCGATCCTGTTCACCTCCGGCTACACCGAAAACGCCATCGTCCACCATGGCCGCCTCGACCCTGGCGTGCATCTGCTTGCCAAGCCCTACCGCCGGCAGGAACTGGCGGAAAAGCTGCGCAGCCTGCTCGACCGTGACGACAGCGCTGCGCCCGGCCCCGATTGACGCCACCCCCGGGCCGGTCCTATCCAGGCCCATCCGCTACCCCAAGGCTTGCCGCGATGACCGATTTCGTTCCCATCCGCCGTGCGCTGCTGTCCGTGTTCGACAAGACCGGGCTGGTCGACCTGGCCACGGCGCTGGCCGCCCGCGGCGTGGAGATCCTGTCGACCGGCGGCACCGCCGCGGCGCTGGAGGCGGCCGGCATCACCGTGCGCCAGGTCAGCGACCACACCGGCTTTCCGGAGATCATGGACGGCCGGGTGAAGACGCTGCATCCGGTCATTCATGGCGGGCTGCTGGGCCGCCGCGACCAGCCCGCCCATCTGGCGGCGATGGAGGCCAACCGCATCGCGCCGATCGACCTCCTGGTCTCCAACCTCTACCCCTTCGAGCGCACGGTGGCCGGCGGGGCGGCCTTCGCCGACTGCGTGGAGAACATCGACATCGGCGGACCGGCGATGATCCGCGCCGCCGCCAAGAACCACGACTTCGTGGCGCTGCTGACCGATCCGGCCGACTATGCCGAGTTCCTGGCGGGGCTGGCGGCGACCGGCGGCACCACGCTGGCCCTGCGCCGCCGCCTTGCCGCCGCCGCCTTCGCCCGCACCGCCGCCTATGACGCCGCCATCGCCGGCTGGATGGCGGCGATGCAGGCCG
>CAZEQG010000427.1:0-3120 GCA_964514295.1 uncultured Alphaproteobacteria bacterium | reverse complement strand
CGCGGCGTCAGCGTTGCCCGCGCGGTGGCCGACGCCCTGCGCGGCGCGCAGGCCGGGCCATCGGCGGCTGGCGTTTCGCCGCCAAGCACCAAGGCGGAAAAGCGGGCGCGGATCAGGCAAATCCTGGCGCGTGCAGACGCATTGCCGGTGCTTGACCCGCGCCCGGCGGAGGTACTGCTCGACTACGACGAAGCGGGCATTCCGCGCTGATGGTCGTCGACACCTCCGTGATCCTGGCGATCCTTCTGCACGAAACCGACCGCGAGGCCCTGCTGGAATCGCTCCTCGCTGCACCTCAGCTTACCATCAGCGCCGTCTCGGTGGTCGAGATCGGGATCGTTTCGCTTCGCCGCGGCGGCGAGAGGCTTCTGGCCGAGGCGGATGACCTGCTTCGCGCGATCGGCATCGGCATCATCCCCGTCGATGCCGCCCAGGCCGATTTGGCGATTGCGGCCTATGCCCGCTTCGGGCGCGGCCGGCATCCGGCGGGGCTGAACTTCGGCGACTGCTTCGCCTACGCCCTGGCCCGCGCCCGCGGTGAGCGGCTGCTGTTCAAGGGGGCCGATTTCGCCGCCACCGATCTGGCTGCGGCCGGCGCGTGAACGGCTGGTTTTCCATCATTTCGGCCGCGGTGGTGGCCAGCCTGGTCGGCTTCGGCGGCACCGTGGCGCTGATCCTGGAGGCGGCGCGCGCCGTCGGCGCCGATGCGGCGCAGACGGCAAGCTGGCTGGCCGCGCTGTGCCTGGCCATGGCGCTGACCAGCGGCTACCTGAGCGTGCGGCACCGCATCCCGATCATCACCGCCTGGTCGACGCCCGGGGCCGCCCTGATCGCGGCCACCACCGGCATCGACCTGCCGACGGCGGTGGGCGCCTTCCTGCTGACCAACCTGCTGATGCTGGCGACCGCCGCCGTGAAGCCGCTGGCCGGGCTGGCGGCGCGCATCCCGCCGGCGATCGCAGGCGCGATGCTGGCGGGCATCCTGCTGCGCTTCGTGACCGGCGCCTTTGCCGGGCTTGCCGAGCTGCCGCTGCTGGTCGGCCCGATGCTTGCCCTCTACTTCCTGCTGCGGCTGTGGAATCCGGCGGCTGCGGTGCTCGGCGCCCTGCTGGCGGGGGTGGGCCTGGCGCATTGGCTGGGCCTGGCCGGGGGCTGGCCGGCGGCCTTCAGCCTGCCCGCCCTGCTGCCGGTTGCGCCCCGCTTCGATCCGGCGGTGCTGGTCGGCCTCGGCCTGCCGCTCTACCTCGTCTCCATGGCCTCGCAGAACCTGTCGGGCTTCGCAGTGCTGCGGGCGGCCGGCTATCCGGCCCCCGCCCGCTCGATCCTGGGCGCCACCTCGCTGGCCTCGCTGCTCACCGCGCCCTTCGGCGCCCATTCCACCAACATGGCGGCGATCACGGCGGCGATGTGCGCCGGGCCGGAGGCCCATCCCGACCGCGACCGGCGCTGGCTGACCGGGCCGGTCTACATGGCGGTCTGGCTGCTGCTGGCGGCCTGCGGCGGCTGGGTCGTGGGCTTCTTTGCCGGGCTGCCGCCGGTGCTGATCGCCACGGTCGCGGGCGTTGGCCTGCTGGCGCCACTGGCCGGCGCCCTGGCCACGGCGCTGGCCTTCGAGCCGCAGCGCTTTGCCGCCGCGGTGACGCTGGGCGTCACCGCCTCCGGCGTGGCGCTGCTGGGCGTCGGCGCCCCCTTCTGGGGACTGCTGGCCGGCCTTGCGGTGCTTGCCCTCGACCGCCTGCGCAACATGCTAAAGTAACCGAACACAGCAGAAAGGCCGCATCATGTCCGCTGCGCTCTCCGGCAAGGTCGCCCTGGTCACCGGCTCCACCAGCGGCATCGGTCTCGCGGTCGCCCGCGCCCTTGCGGCGGCGGGGGCCGATGTGGCCCTGAACAGCTTCGCCGCCATGCCCGACACCGAGGCCAACCGGGCGGCGATCGAGGCGGAATTCGGCGTGCGCGCGATCTTCGCCGCCGCCGACATGGCGGTGCCGGCCCAGATCGCCGCCCTGGCCGGCGAGGTCGAGGCGCGGCTCGGCCCGGTCGACATCCTGGTCAACAACGCCGGTATACAGCATGTCAGCCCGATCGAGGATTTCCCGCCCGAGCAGTGGGACCGCGTGCTGGCGATCAACCTGTCCAGCAACTTCCACCTGATCCGCGCCGTCTTTGCCGGCATGAAGGCGCGGGGCTGGGGGCGCATCGTCAACATCGCCTCCGCCCACGGCCTGGTCGCCTCGCCCTTCAAGGGTGCCTATGTGGCGGCCAAGCACGGTGTCGTCGGCCTGACCAAGACCGTGGCCCTCGAAGGGGCGGAGGCCGGGGTGACCTGCAACGCCATCTGCCCCGGCTATGTCTGGACGCCGCTGGTCGAGGGCCAGATCCCCGACCAGATGAAGGCGCACAACCTTGGCCGCGAGCAGGTGATCCGCGACGTCCTGCTGAAGAACCAGCCGACCAAGCGCTTCGTCAGCGTCGAGGAGCTGGGAGCGCTGACCGTGTTCCTGTGCTCGCCGGGCGGCGCCTCGATCAACGGCGCCGCCCTGTCGGTCGACGGCGGCTGGTCGGCGCAGTAGCCGCTATCCCAGGGCCGACCAGATGCGGCCGACCAGCTCAGCCCGCGTCATGTCCATGCGGTAGCGGTAGCGGTCGGCGCGATAGAGCGCGGTCAGATGCTCGACCGGCCGGCCGCCCTCGTCCTCGATCAGCCGTTCCAGGCGCACCAGCGGCGCCCCCGGCGCCACCTCGAGGTGGCGGGCGGCGAAATCATCCGCGGCGGTCGCCCCGATCGACTGCTCGGCCCGCGCCACCCTCACCCCGGCACGCTCCACCAGCATCAGCATCGGCGTGTTCAGCATATCGCCATCGGTGAAGCGGCGGGCGATGTCCTCAGGTACCCAGGTGTCGATGATGCCGAGCGCGAGGCCGCCATGGCTGCGGAGCTGGAGGGCGTGCTGTGCCGCCACGCCGGGCGCCAGCTTCAGCGACCGGGCGATGGCGGGAGGTGGCGGCAGATAGTCGATCGACAGGATCTTGCGCTGGGTGCTGGCGCCGACAGCCGCCACCTGGTCCAGCAGCCCGCGCAGGCCGCCGGCCGCCAGCCGGGCCGCCGCCCCCTCGGCC
>CAZEQG010000426.1:0-3130 GCA_964514295.1 uncultured Alphaproteobacteria bacterium | reverse complement strand
GGGGGCCTGGCGCGCGGGGGCGGGGTCCGCGCTGCGCTGGGCCTGGGCGGCAGCGAATGGCGGCAGGGCGGCGAGCAGCAGGAGGGCGATGAGTGACCGGCGCATGAGCCCAGCCTAGCACGATCGCCACATCTCGGCTTGAGCCGGAACCGTCGGCGGGGCTAGGCTCCCCCTCCCACCGCTGCCGGAGCCCCTGCCATGTCAGCCCCCGCCGCCCTCGCCAACGAGCGTGTGGCCTATCTGAACGGTCGTTTCGTGCCCGAATCGGAATGCGTGGTCAGCTTCCGCGACCGCGGCTTCAAGTACGGCGATGCCGTCTTCGACATGACGCGGAGCTTTGGCCACCGCATCTTCAAGCTGAAGGAGCATGTCGAGCGCCTCTACAAGTCGCTGAAATATTTGGAGATCGACCCCGGCCTGTCGCCGGCGGAGATGATCCGCCTGTCGGAGGAGTGTTTCGCGCGCAACCGCCATCTGCTGGGGCCGGATGACGACTACTGGCTCGGCCAGCGCATCAGCCGCGGTCCCGGCGACAGTTTCGAAGGCCAGGCGACACCGCCGGCCACCGTGATCATCGAATGCACGCCGCTGCCCCTGAAATACCGCGCGCGGCTCTACCGCGACGGCATCGACGTGATCGTTCCCTCGGTCCGCCGCACCCCGCCCGACGCCATGAGCCCGCGCGCCAAGACGCACAACTACATCAACCTGATCCTCGGCGACCTGGAGGCGAAGGCGCAGGACCCGGAGGCCTGGGCGGTGCTGCTGGACCATGCCGGCAACTTGTGCGAGGGCATCGGATCGAACATCTTCCTGGTGCGCGACGGGACCCTGTTCACCCCGCGCACGCAGTTCGTGCTGCCCGGCGTCAGCCGCCAGCACACCTTCGAGATGGCCGAGCAGATCGGCGTGAAGGTGGTGGAGGCCGATCTCGACCTCTACGATTCCTATACCGCCGATGAGGCGTTCCTCACCTCGACCAGCCTGTGCATCTGCCCGGTGCGCAGCGTCAACGGCCGCCGGATCGCCGATGGCAAGGTGCCCGGGCCGGTGACCGCGCGGCTGATCGAGGCCTACGCGAAGTCGGTCGATTGCGATTTCGTCGCCCAGTACCTGAAGCAGCTGTGATGATCCGCGCCGAACACTACCAGGTCCGCAAGCCGGCGGTCCGCTCCGCCGGCGGCGTCGTCGCCGCCCAGAACGCGCCCGCCGCCGAGGTTGGGGCCGAGATCCTGCGCCAGGGCGGCAACGCCATGGACGCCGCGGTCGCCACGGCGCTTGCCGTCGGCACCGTCGAGCCGTGGATGAGCGGCATCGGCGGGGGCGGCTGCATGCTGGTCTACCGCGCCGCCGACCGCAGCGTGCACGCGATCGATTTCGGCATGCCGTCGCCGGCGGGCCTGGACCCTGCGGACTATCCGCTGTCGCAGGGCGGGGAGGATATCGACCTGTTCGGCTGGCCGCTGGTGGTCGATCAGCGCAACGTGCGCGGCTACAAGTCGATCGGCGTGCCAGGAGCACTCGACGGCTTCCGCCTGGGGCTGGAGACGTTCGGCTCCATGCCCTTTGCCGCCCTGATCGAACCGTCGATCGATCTTGCCCGGCGCGGCGTGCCGCTGACCTGGTGGACGATGCTGCGGATCACCGGCGAGGCGGCCGGGATCGCCAGGGACCCGGTGGCCAGCGCCTGCTACCTGCCGGGCGGCCTGCCGCCGGTCGCGCTCGACGGGCCGATGAAGTTCCTGCCCCTGGGCAATCTGGCGGAGACCTACCAGCGGCTTGCCGCCGCCGGCCCGCGCGACTTCTATGAGGGCGCCGTCGCCCGCGACGTGATCGCCGACCTGCAGGCAGGCGGCGCCCGGTTCGTGGCGGCCGACCTTGCCGGCTACCGCGCCCGCCTCATGCCGCCGATCACGGTCGGGCGCGGCGGGGCGGAGCTTCATCTGGTGCCGGGCTATACCGCCGGCCCCACCTTTGCCGATGCCCTGTCGCAGGTGCCCGACACCGTGGTGCCGCCCGCGCCGGCCGCCTTCGCCGCCTACGCCCGCGCGATGATGGCCGCCTATGCCAAGCGCTTCGCCACCCACGGCCATGCCGGCGAGACGCACATGCCAAGCTCGACCACCCATCTGGCGGTGGCCGACCGGCACGGCAACATGGTGACCCTGACCAACACGCTGCTGTCGGTGTTCGGTTCCAAGTCGATGCTGCCGACGACCGGCATCCTCATGAACAACGCGGTGATGTGGTTCGATCCGCGGCCCGGTGGGGTGAACTCGCTGAAGGGCGGGGTGCGGCCGCTGACCAACATGTGCCCGGTGGTGGCCACCCGCGATCGCGCGCCGCTGTTCGCCCTTGGCGCCTCGGGGGGGCGGATGATCGTGTCGGCCGTGTTCCAGGCCAGCCTGTTCATGGTCGATGGCGGCATGGACCTGGAAGGCGCACTGCATCACCCGCGCCTGTCGGTCTCCACGCCCAATGCCATCGGTGCGGACTACCGCCTGGCGCCGGCGGTGTTCGATGCGCTGACGCCGCTGGCGCCGGTGACACCGATCGAGATGGCGGCCTTCCCGGCGCGCTTTGCCAATCCTCAGGGTGTCGCGATCGAGGATGGCGTGCCGACCGGGGTCGCCCATCCCTGGAACCCGATGGCGGCGGCGGCCGGCGCCTGAGCGCCCGCCGCTCATGCCCGCGGGTGGGGGCTGCCCTGCGGCGAGGGCGGTTGTTCTGCCGGCCGGCCGGGCCTAGCCTGCGGCATGAGCTTCATTGGTGCCGGCCTGCTTGCCGTGTGGGCGGATGTTCCGCCCGAGATCGAGGCTGACTTCAATCGCTGGTACGACCGCGAGCACCTGGCTGAGCGGGTCGACACGCCGGGCTTCCGGCGGGCCCGGCGCTTCGTGTCGGCGGGCGGGACGGGGCAGCGCTATCTCGCGCTCTATGAGACCGAGACGGTCGATGTCCTGAAATCGGCGGAATACCTGAAGCGGCTGAAATCGCTGACGCCATGGTCGCGGCGGGTGATGCCGGCGATGCAGCGCACGCACCGCCTGTGCTGCGCGGCCGTCGGCAGCGTCGGGGCCGGGGTCGGTGCGGCGGTGGCGACGCTGCGCTTTGCCGCCGCACCGGGCCG
>CAZEQG010000425.1:607-3132 GCA_964514295.1 uncultured Alphaproteobacteria bacterium | reverse complement strand
CAGGGCTGGCGCCGCCTCGGCCATGGCGGCAAAGCGCTGGCGCCGGATCATGGCCGGCCGAGCGGCTCGTGCCAGCTCCGCCCGTCGCGCTCGATCAGGCCGATGGCGGCCGAGGGGCCGTCGGTGCCGGCGGGGTAGGGCTGCGGGCGCGGGTAGTGGTCGGCCCAGCCGGCGATGATCGGGTCGATCCACGACCACGCCGCCTCCACCTCGTCGGCCCGCATGAACAGCGTCTGCTGGCCACGGATCACATCGGTCAGAAGCCGCTCATAGGCATCGGGCGTGCGCGCGCCATCGCCGCCATAGCGCAGGTCGAGGGCGCGCTCGTGCAGGCGCAGCCGGCCGCTGCCGGGGATCTTCGACATGGTGATCAGCTCCATGCCGTCATCGGGCTGCAGGCGGATCACCAGCCGGTTCGGCGCCAGCAGCCCGTCGCCGCCGAGATCGGTGAAGATCGAATGCGGCACCGGCTTGAAGGTGACGACGATCTCGGTGCGGCGGTGGGACAGGCGCTTGCCGGTGCGCAGATAGATCGGCACCCGCGCCCAGCGCCAGGTCTCCAGCTCCACGCGCAGGGCCGTGAAGGTCTCGGTGCCGCTCGCCCGGCCCAGCTCCTGGGCGTAGCCCGGCACCGGCCGGCCGCCGATCGAGCCCGGCCCGTACTGGCCGCGGACGGTAGACTTCAGCACCTCCGGCCCGGCGATCGGCCGCAGCGCCTTCAGGATGCGCAGCTTCTCGTCGCGGATGGCGTCGGGGTCGAGGGTGTTGGGCGGCTCCATGGCGAACAGGCATAGGAGCTGGAGAACATGGTTCTGCACCATGTCGCGCAGGGCCCCGGCGGTGTCGTAGTAGCCGACCCGCTCCTCCAGCCCCACCTCCTCGGCCGCGGTGATCTGGATGTGGTCGACATCGCGGCTGGACCACAGGCGCTCGAAGATGGTGTTGGCAAAGCGCAGCACCAGCAGGTTCTGCACCGTCTCCTTTCCCAGATAATGGTCGATGCGGTAGGTCTGGCGCTCGCTGAAGGCGGTGGCGACGGCGGCCATGGTGGCGCGGGCGGAGGCCAGATCGTGGCCGATCGGCTTTTCCATCACCACCCGGCTTTCCGGGGTGATCAGCCCCAGCGTGGCCAGGGTGCGGCAGGCCAGCGCGTAGAGCGCCGGGGCGACCGACAGGTAGAACACCCTGACCCGGGCCGGGTCGGTCAGCAGGGCGGCGAGCCCGGCATAGCTCTGCGGGTCGGCGATGTCGATGCGCCGGTAGCAGACCATGGCCAGGAAGCGGTCGCGCGCCTCGCCCGGCGGCAGGCGTGCCGCCAGGGTGGTGCGGAAGGCATCGTCGCCGCCTTCCCCGCGCCCCAGCGCGATGATGCGCGCCTCCGGCGGGATCACCCCCTCGCACAGCCGCTGATGGAGGGCCGGGAACAGCTTGCGGCTGGCCAGATCGCCGGTCGCGCCATAAAGAACCAGGTCGAAGATGGGCACGGGGTTGCGCACCTGCCCGCCAAGCCCTGTCATCGCCTGTTCCATCGCCGCCCCTCCACTGCCGGGAGGGGAAGTCTAACCGATGATCGCTGCAATCGCCGCCGCAACGATCGCAGTGCGCTGGCGACCCCGGCGCCGATGGGTTAGGTAGGGATCAATGGCGCTTCGGACAGGCGCCGGCAGGCCGATGGGGGAAGGATGGACGGAGGGTGCGCGCACAGGCGCGGCCGGGCGGAAGGGTGGCGATGAGCGCGGCGACGCTGACGGGGGTCGAACGGACCTTCGCGCCCGACGAGGTGATCGTCACCAAGACCGATACGGGCGGGCGCATCACCTACGCCAATCCGGTGTTCCTGCGCCTGTCGGGCATCACCGAGCGACAGGCGCTGGGGGCGCCGCACAACATCATCCGCCATCCCGACATGCCGCGCGGCATCTTCCGCCTGCTCTGGCAGACCATCCAGGACGGCCGCGAGATCTTCGCCTATGTGCTGAACCGGTCGGTGAATGGCGACCATTACTGGGTGTTCGCCCATGTCACGCCGAGCTTCGATGCGGCGGGCAAGATCGCCGGCTACCACTCCAACCGGCGGGTGCCCGAGCGGTCCGTGCTTACCGGCACCATCATCCCCCTCTACCAGGCCCTGCTGGCCGAGGAGCGCAAGCACGACAGCAAGGCGCAGGCGATGTCGGCCTCGATCGGCCATCTGAACGAACTGCTGCGGCGCAAGGGTGTCGACTATGAACGCTTCATCTTCAGCCTCCAGGGCTGACCTTGGCCGGGCCCGCCTGACCATCGTGCTGGCGCTGCTGCTGGCGCTGGCGGCGGCGGGTGCAGCGCTGGCCGGCCTGGCGGGCTGGCTGGCGGCGGTGCTGGCGGGCCTGGCCGCGCTCTGCGCCCTGGCGGCACTGCTCGACCTCAACGGATCCCTGGCCGAGATCGAGCGCACCACGCGGGCGCTGGATGCGCTGTCGCGCGGCGATTTTGCGGTCCGCGTCACCTGGATCGCGCCCGGTCCGGTCGGCCGCCTGATGCTGGCG
>CAZEQG010000425.1:0-574 GCA_964514295.1 uncultured Alphaproteobacteria bacterium | reverse complement strand
GACTCCCGCGCCTCGCTGGAGGCGGTGACGGCGCAGCGCTATCACCGGCGGATCATCGAGCGCGGGCTGGTGGGCGACTTCCTGGCGACCGGCCGGGCGATCAATGCCGCTTCCGGCGACATGGCGGCCAAGGTGGCGGAGCTGCGCCGCGCCACCGCCCAGTTCGAGGCCAGCGTCAGCGCGGTGGCGGGCGGCGTGGCGACGGCCTCGGGCGGGCTTGCCAGCGCCGCCGGCGTGAGTTCCAGCGCCGCCGAGGCGGTGACCCGGGATGCCATGGCCGTGGCGGCGGCGGCCGAGGAAGCCTCGACCAATGTGCAGACCGTGGCGGCGGCGGCCGACCAGCTCAGCGCCTCCATCCGCGAGATATCGGGACAGGTCACCCGCTCCCGCGATCTCGCCACGGCGGCGGTGCAGCGTGCGGCGGCAACCGACGCCGATGTGCAGCAGCTGAACGACGCCGCCGCCCGCATCGGCGAGATCGTGGACCTGATCCGCTCCATCGCCGCCCAGACCAACCTTCTGGCGCTGAACGCCACCATCGAGGCGGCGCGCGCCGGCGAGGCCGGCAAGGGCT
>CAZEQG010000424.1:0-3135 GCA_964514295.1 uncultured Alphaproteobacteria bacterium | reverse complement strand
AGGCCCGCTGCACCGGCTGCTGCGGGCGGACCGGGCGGCCCTGGCCGTGCTGCGCGCCCACCTGTTCGGCAGCGGCCCCGCCGCCACCTTCCCGCTGCTGGCCGGCGGCTTCTTCCGCTCGGCGCCGGGGCTGGATCAGCCGGACATCCAGAGCCATTTCCTGCCCGCCCTGAGCAGCGCCACCCTGCGCATCAACCCGTTCCGCCGCCCGGCCGGCGCCAGGGCCGAGGACGGGCTGATGGCCAATGCCAGCCAGATGCGCCCGGAAAGCCGCGGCTGGCTCAGGCTCGCCAGCCCCGATCCGCGGGACCCGCCGCTGATCCAGCCAAACTACCTGGCGGCCGAGGGCGATCGCCAAGTGATGCGGGCGGCCGTGCGGCTGCTGCGCCACATTTTCGCGCAAGCCCCCTTCGACCCCTGGCGCGGCGCCGAGATCGCCCCCGGCCCGGCGGTCCAGAGCGACGACGAGATCGACGCCTTCGTGCGCGAGACGGCGGGCACCATGTTCCATCCCGTCGGCACCTGCCGCATGGGCGTGGACGACCGCGCCGTGGTCGACCAGCGCCTGGCGGTGCGCGGGGTTGGCGGGCTGATGGTCGCCGATGCCTCGGTGATGCCGCTGATCACCTCCGCCAACACCCAGGCGCCGACGGTGATGATCGCCGAGCGCGCCGCGACGCTCTTGGGCTGAGCCTTCAGTCGGCCGCCTCGGCGGCGTCCCTGCCGACATAGCCGTCGCGGGTCTGCGGCAGCTTGCGCTCCAGGATGCGGCCGGCGATCAGGGTGCGCAGCACCTGCGCGGTGCCACCGCCGATGGTGAACATGCGCGCGTCGCGGACCATGCGCTCCAGCGGGCGCTTGCGCGAATAGCCGGCGGCACCGAACACCTGCAGGGCGTCGTTCGTCACCTTGATCGCGGTCTCGGACGCCAGCACCTTGGCCTGCGCTGCCTCCAGGGCATCGGGAAAGCCGGCGCCGGCCCCGGCCGCCGCCTTGTAGATCAGCGCCTGGGCGGCGGCGATGCCGGTGGCCATGTCGGCCAGCATCCATTGCAGCCCCTGGAACTCGCAGATCGGACGGCCGAACTGGCGGCGCGACTTGGAGTAGGCCAGCGCCTCGGCATAGGCGCCCTGGGCGATGCCGAGCGCCACCGTGGCCGCGCCGACGCGCTGGGCGTTGTATGCCTCCATCAGGTCGGCAAACCCGCGGCGCAGGCCGCGCGGCGGCATCACCAGCATGTCCCTGGGCACCAGCATGTCGCGGAAATGCAGGTTCGCCTCGGGAATGCCGCGCAGGCCCATGGTCGGCTCGCGCTCGCCGACCACCAGCCCCGGCGTCTCGTCACGCACCGCCAGGAAGCCGCCGATGCCCTGCTCCCGGCCGGCCCGGTCAAAGACCCGGGCGAACACGAGGTGCAGCCGCGACACGCCGCCGCCGGTGATCCAGTGCTTGTGGCCATTGATCACATAATGGCCGTCGCGCTCGTCGGCGCGGGTCGTCATCTCGGTCGCCGCGCTGCCGGCCTCGGGCTCGGTGATGCAGATGGCGGGCTTGTCGCCGGCCAGCACCAGCCGGGCGGCGAGCGCCTTCTGCGCCGGCGTGCCATAGGCCATCACGGCGCCGATCGCGCCCATGTTGCATTCGACCACGATCCGCGCGGTGACGGCACAGGCCCTGGCCATCTCCTCGATCACCAGCACGGCGTCGAGATAGGTCAGCCCCGGCCCGCCATGCTCGGCCGGGATGGTCATGCCAAGGAAACCGGCCTCGCGCAGCTTTTCCACCGTCTCCCATGGATAGCGCTCACTGCGGTCAACCTCGGCGGCGCGCGGCTGCACCCAGGTTGTGGCAAGGGCGCGTGCCCGCGCGCGCAGGTCACGCTGGGCAGCGCTCAACAACTGATCCATCACGCTTCCTTGAGCGGGTATCACGATCGCGTCACCATGCACCAGCGCCGCCCCGCGGTCCAGGCGGCTATGCCGGCACCGCCCCCGGCCGGCCCGGCTCCACCACCCAGCGCGACAGCACCCGGGCGGGGCTGTCGGGCCGGCGCACATCGGCCATGCCGACCAGCGCGAACTCCGCCCGGGCCGGGGTGAGGTCGAGCGCCACATAGCCGCGGTGGGCGGCATCCACCGCCTTCACATGCGGGTTCTCCGCCGCCCAGACGAGATGGGCCGTGACCGGCTGGGCCTGGGAGGTGATCGAACTGCCGCACACCTCCGTGGCCACGACGGGTGCCCGGTCATCGTCGAAATCGGTCTTCAGGTCGGCCACCCAGAAGGCGTGGACATCGCCGCCCAGCACCAGGGCGTTCAGCGAAGGCCGGGCCGCGATCGCCTGCAGCAGCCGGCGGCGGGCATGGGGATAGCCGTCCCAGCCATCGGTCCAGAAGGCGCGGGCGGGGCCGCGGCGGCGGTCGATCTGGGCCATCAGGGTCTGCTGGCCGATCACCGTCCAGGTGGCGCTGCCGGCCGCCAGCCCCGCTTCCAGCCATGCCTCCTGCGCCGCCCCCAGCAGGCTGCGCGACGGCTCCGCCAGCGCCGCGCAATCGGCCACCACCCGCGAGCCGCCGCCGCGCGCCGGCGGCGGGCAGGCCTGGGGATGGCGGTACTGGCGGTCGTCCAGCATGCTGATGTCGAGCAGCCGGCCGAAGGTGGTCCGGCTGTAGAGCCGGGCGTCCGGCCCCACCGGCAGCATGGCGCGCGGCAGCGGCATATGCTCGTAGTAGGCGCGGTAGGCGGCGGCCCGGCGGGCCAGGAAGGCTGCCGGCGGATCCAGATGCTCGGACTGGGCACCGGCATAGTCGTTGTCGACCTCGTGGTCGTCCCAGGTGACGAGCCAGGGGCAGGCGGCGTGCGCGGCCTGAAGGTCGCGGTCGCTGCGGTAGAGGGCGTGGCGGATGCGGTAGTCGTCGAGGGTCAGCGGCTCGGGCGCATCGTGCTTGCGCACATGGTCGCGCCCCCAGGAGCTTTCATAGATGTAGTCGCCGAGATGCAGGATCAGGTCCGGGCCGCCGGCGAGCATGTGGCGGTAGGCGGCGAAGTACCCCTGCTCGTAGTGCTGGCAGGAGGCATAGGCCAGCCGCAGCCGGTCCGCCGGCGCGCCTGCGGGCAGGCCGGTGCGCGTCCGCCC
>CAZEQG010000423.1:0-3142 GCA_964514295.1 uncultured Alphaproteobacteria bacterium | reverse complement strand
TCCATTCCGCCTCACCCTGAGCCCGTCGAAGGGGGAGGCGGCCGCACGGACGGTGCCGCGCCTCATGGTTCGACGGGCTCACCATGAGGCGACTGGGAGTGCGGAATGCGTTCGCGACGCTGCCCCTCCACTCCGCCTCACCCTGAGCCCGTCGAAGGGGGAGGCGGCCGCACGGACGGTGCCACGCCTCATGGTTCGACGGGCTCACCATGATGCGACTGGGGGAATAGAGTCTGTTGCCGATACAGCCCCCACCGTACCCGTCCGCCTCACCCTGAGCCCGTCGAAGGGGGAGGCGGGCGCACCGGCGGTGGTGCGCCAGGTGGCCAGCCCCTCGAACCATCCGGCGGCGTGGCAGGCTGGGCCGCGCGGGCGGCCTCACTTCACCACGACCCCGGCGAAGGCGTTGAAGCGGAACGGGGTGAGCACCACGCCCTCGACCGATTTCTGCTTCAGCGCGATCTGCATGCGCACGGTGGTGCCGCAGGTGCCCCAGTCCTTCAGCAGCACTTCCTCGGCCTGGTTGTAGAGCTTGTAGCGCGCCTCGTTGTCGGCGATCCCGCGGGCCTGGTCGATCAGCCGGTCGAACTCGGCGTTCTTCCAGCGCGGCCGGTTGTAGGGGCTGGCCGAGTGCCACATCTGCGACAGGAAATACATGGCATCGGGGTAGCCGGCGCTCCAGCCCCAGGGGAAGAAGGCAACCTCGCCGGCATTCATCGCCTTGATGAAGGTGGCGCGCTCCACCACGTCCACCTCTACCTGCATGCCCAGCACCTTCTTGAGCTGATCGGCATAATAGGCAAGCTCGGCCTTGTTGGGCTCGGTGGAGCTGATCTTCACCGGCGGCAGGCCCTTGCCGTCGGGGTAGCCGGCCTCGGCCAGAAGCTGGCGGGCGCGGGCGGGATCATGGACGATCTTCGGCACCGCCGGGTTGTAGCCGGCGACACCGGGGGTGACCTGGCCGTAGAGCGGGAAGGCCGCGCCGCCGAACAGGCCGCGCACCATGCCGTCGCGGTCGATGGCGATGCACACCGCCTCGCGCACCTTGATGTTCCTGAACGGCTCGTAGAGGTTCTGGTTCATGCCCAGGTACTGCACCTGCGCCGCCGGCACGGTCATCAGGTTGTCCTTGAACTTGGCCTCGCGCAGCACCCGCCGGGCGACGGCACCACCGAGATAGACAAGGTCAAGCTCGCCCGCCTCGAACTGCGACACGGCGGTGTTGTCGTCGGGAACGATCATGAAGCTGACGCCATCGATCTTCGGCGCGCCGCCCCAATAGTCCTTGTGGGCGACAAGCTGCACGCTCTGCCCGCGGTTCCAGGACTGGAAGCGGTGCGGGCCGGTGCCGGCCGAGGCCTTGGTCCACCAGGTCGCGCCGTGCTCCTCGACGATGCCGCTGTCCATGATGTGGAAGGGATAGATCGGGAACAGCACGTCGGGCGCGGTGAAGCGCACCTCGATCACGTTGGGGGCGACGACCACCAGCCCGGAAATCTCCTTGGCCGTGCCGTCCTGATATTCCTTCAGCCCGGCCAGCACCTTCAGGTAGCCGGTGGTCAGCCCACCCTTGGCGCCCGGCTTCATGATCTGCTCGAAGGACCACTTCACGTCCTTGGCGCCAAGGGTGCGGCCGGAATGGAACTTCACGCCCTCGCGCAGGGTGAAGCGGAAGCCGAGATTGCCGGGCAGCGCCTCCCACTTGGTGGCCAGCGCCGGCACCACCTTGGCATCCTTGTCCAGCCCGACGAAGCCTTCGTAGATGTTGCCGATGACGTCCCCCGCCACCAGCTCGGAATAGGTGATCGGATCGATCATCGCCGGATCGGCGACAATGTTCGTCCGCAGCATCTTCGCCCCGGCCGGCGCCGCAACGGCCAGCCCGAGCCCGACCGCAAGAAGCGTCATCGCGCGCATCGAATTCCCCCTGCCACCAAACATTCGTATGGTTATCGTAGCGCGTAGGTGGGGCGCCGCAAGTCACGAACGCTCGCATTCGACCTCGGGAGGGCTGGCATGAAGGGGGTTTGGCTGGAGGATCTCTCCTGGCCGGAGGCGGAAGCCTGGTTCGCGCGCGATGCGCCGGTGGTGGTGCCGATCGGCGCGATCGCCAAGGAGCACGGCCATCACCTGCCACTGAAGACCGACTATCTGGTGGCGCGCGAACTGGGCCGCCGGGTGGCGGCGGCGCTGCCAGTGGTGGTGGCGCCGGTGATCGGCTTCGGCTACTACCCGGCCTTCGTGCGCTATCCCGGCAGCCAGCACCTGTCGGCCGAAACCTTCATCGCGGTGGTCAGCGAACTGCTCGGCGGCCTCATCCGCCATGGCGTCAAGCGGATCGCCATCATCAACACCGGCGTGTCGACCGAGCCGCCGCTGCGCATCGCCCAGCGCGACATCCTGGAGAAGACGGGCGTGCGCGTGGCCTGCGCCGATATCCGCGGCTTCGGCCGGGCCGCCGACGGGCTGATGGCACAGAAGCTGGGCGGCCACGGCGACGAGCACGAGACCTCGGTGATCCTGGCAATCGACCGCGACGCCGTGCGCATGGACAAGGCGGTGCCCGACTATGGCCATGCCCTTGCCCAGCCCAGGACCGTGTTCTACCTGCCAAGCGTGTTCGACGGCGATCCCGCCAGCGGCATCGACTACAGCGCGACCGGCGTGCGCGGCGACCCCAGCCTGGCGACGGTGGCCAAGGGCGAGGCGATCCTGGATGCCATGGCGGCAGACCTGATCGCCGGGCTGAAGGCGCTGCATCCCGAGGTCCTGGCATGAGCCGGATCAGCCTTGCCTCGGATGGTCGCGACCCCTCGCCGGCGGAAACGGCCGCGCGCCTCCACCGCCTGACCACGGCGGCGACCCGCGCCGACAATTATGGCCTGGGCGGCGTGGTGGCGGAATTCGAGGCCCGGGCGGCAACGCTCCTGGGCAAGGAGGCGGCGCTGCTGGTGGCCACCGGAACCCTGGCCCAGATGCTGGCGATCGAGGCGCTCTGCCCGCCCGGGCGGCGGCGCGTGCTGGTCCAGGCCGATGGCCATGTGATGAACGACACCGGCGATGCCGCCGCCCGCCTCGGCGGCTTCACCCTGGTGCCGCTCGCCCCCGGCCGGCCCGGCTTCGGCGCCGCCGAGGTCGAGGC
>CAZEQG010000422.1:361-3167 GCA_964514295.1 uncultured Alphaproteobacteria bacterium | reverse complement strand
CGGTCAGCCGCGCCCCCAGCAGAAAGGGCCAGCGGCCGCGCAGGGGTTCGGGATGGAGCGCGCCGGCGGCGATCAGGCGGGCGGCGATCTGCTCCAGCCCCTCGCCGCGCTCGACCACCACCACCCGCTCCCCGGAAACTGGTCCGGGCGCGGTCCAGGCATGATCGAACCACTGCACGGCACCCACCGCCGCCGCCAGCCCCAGGATGCCGCAGGCCGCAAGCGCGAGCAGCAGCCGGCGCATCGCCGGCTCAGGCCGCGGCGGGCGGCGCTGTGAAGATCAGGCTGGCGTTGGTGCCGCCAAAGCCGAAGGAGTTGGACAGCGCGGTGCGGATGCTGCGCGGCTTCGCCCGGTGGGCCACCAGGTCGATGTCGCAGCCTTCCGACGGGTTGTCGAGGTTGAGGGTGGGCGGCGCCACCTGATCGCGCAGGGCAAGAATGGAGAAGATCGCCTCCACGCTGCCCGCCGCCCCCAGGAGATGGCCGATCGCCGACTTGGTGGAGGACATTGAGATGGCGTGGGCATGCTCACCGAACAGGCGCTTCACCGCCCCCAGCTCGATCTCGTCGCCAAGCGGCGTCGAGGTGCCATGGGCGTTCACATAGTCGATGTCCTGCGGCGTCAGCCCGGCATTCTTCAGCGCCGCCTTCATGGCCCGGTAGCCGCCATTGCCATCCTCGGCCGGCGCGGTGATGTGGTAGGCGTCGCCGGACATGCCATAGCCCTTCAGCTCGGCATAGATCGTCGCCCCCCGTGCCCGCGCGTGCTCCAGCTCCTCCAGCACCACCACGCCCGCGCCTTCGCCCATGACGAAGCCGTCACGGTCGCGGTCCCAGGGGCGGGACGCCTTGGCCGGCGTATCGTTGAAGGCGGTGGACAGCGCCCTGGCCGCGGCGAAGCCGGCGATCCCAAGGCGGGAGACGGCCGCTTCCGCCCCGCCGGCCACCATCACATCGGCATCGCCGAACATGATCATGCGGCCGGCATCGCCGATGGCATGGGCGCCGGTGGCGCAGGCGGTGACGACCGAATGGTTCGGCCCCTTGAAGCCGTAGCGGATCGAGACATGGCCGGAGGCGAGGTTGATCAGCGCCGAGGGGATGAAGAACGGGCTGATCCGCCGCGGCCCCTTCTCGGCGAGGGTCACCGCGCCGTCATTGATGCCGATCAGCCCGCCGATGCCGGAGCCGATGATCACGCCGGTGCGTTCCTGCCCCTCGGCATCCTTGGGCAGCCAGCCGGAATGCTCCACCGCCTGCTGGGCGGCGGCGATGGCATAGATGATGAAGGGGTCCATCCGGCGCTGGTCCTTGGGCGGCACCCAGTCATCGGCATTGAACAGCCCGTCGGCCGTATCGCCGCGCGGCACCACGCCCGCGATCTTCGCCGGCAGGTCGGACACGTCGAAATGCTGGATCGCAGACAGGCCCGATTCGCCGGCGAGGAGCCGTTTCCAGACCGGCTCAAGGCCGACGCCGAGCGGCGTCACCAGCCCCATCCCCGTAACCACCACCCGACGCATCAGACCCCCGAAACGACGATGGCCACCGGCCGAAGCCCCTGGGCCTCAGCCCTTGCTGTTGTTCTGGATGAACTCGATCGCATCCTTGACGGTCTGGATCTTGTCCGCCGCGTCATCGGGGATCTCGCAGCCGAATTCCTCCTCGAACGCCATCACCAGCTCGACCGTGTCGAGACTGTCCGCGTTCAGGTCATCGATGAAATTGGCGCTCTCCGTGACCTTGGATTCATCCACGCCCAGATGCTCAACGACGATCTTCTTCACGCGCTCGGCGACGTCACTCATTGTAAAGGAGTCCTCGACCTAGGTTAAGTCTTTGATTTTTCCACGCGATCCAGCCTGCGCCCAGTACCGGCGCCCGCGGAGTGCCGGTTACGTAACATAGAATGCGGAGCATTGCCAGCCGGCTACGCCGCTTCACAGCATCGCCATGCCGCCGTTCACATGCAAGGTGGCCCCGGTGACATAGGACGCCTCCTCGCTCGCCAGATAGACCACCGCCGCGGCAATGTCGGCCGGGGTGCCGAGCCGGCCGGCCGGCACCTTCGCCAGGATCGCGTCGCGCTGCTGGTCGTTGAGCGCGTCGGTCATGGCGGTGGCAATGAAGCCGGGGGCGATGCAGTTGGCCGTTACATTGCGGCTGGCCACCTCCTGGGCCAGGGCCTTGGTGAAGCCGACCATGCCGGCCTTGGAGGCGGCATAGTTCGCCTGGCCCGGATTGCCGGTGGCACCGACCACCGAGGTGATGGCGAGGATCCGCCCCCAGCGCCGTTTCATCATGCCCCGGAGGGCCGCCCGCGACAGCCGGAACCCGGCCGACAGGTTGACGGCGAGCACGGTCTCCCAGTCCTCGTCCTTCATCCTGAGCAGCAGGCCGTCGCGCGTCAGCCCGGCATTGTTGACCAGGATGTCCAGGCTGCCGGCCGCGGCTTCGCAGCGCTTCACCAGATCCTCCGCCGCCGCCGGCTGCGACAGGTCCGCCGGCAGCACATGCGCCCGCTCGCCAAGCTCGCCCGCCAGCCCCTCCAGCGCCGCCAGCTTGGTGCCCGACAGGCCGACCACGGCGCCCTGCGCGTGCAGCGCCCGCGCGATCGCCCCGCCGATCCCCCCCGAGGCCCCGGTGACCAGCGCCACCTTTCCATCCAGCCGGAACATGCTCCCTCCCCAGCCTGAGTGTTGAGTGCCGCCGCTACAGGGTGGCGACGAAGGCCGCAAGCTCCTCCGGCGTCTGCACCGCCACGGCCGCGATCTCCGCGCCCTCCGGCAACTGGCCGATCAACAGC
>CAZEQG010000422.1:0-351 GCA_964514295.1 uncultured Alphaproteobacteria bacterium | reverse complement strand
ATCTCCTTGTCGATGCGCTTGGCAAGACCGGTCAGCACCTTGCCGGCACCGAGTTCGACCAGGCCGTCGACGCCGGCCGCCTTCATCGCCAGCACCGATTCGCGCCAGCGCACCATGCCGGTGACCTGGCGCACCAGCAGCCCGCGGATCGCGGCCGGATCGGTGACCGGCGCCGCCGTGACATTGGCCACCAGCGGCACCGCCAGCGCCGCCAGCGCCGCCTCGGCCAGCGCCGCCGCCATCGCCTCGGCCGCCGGCGCCATCAGGGCGCAGTGGAACGGCGCGCTGACATTGAGCTTCATGGCCTTGACGCGCTGGGCCTTGGCCGGTGCCAGCGCGACGGCGCGGTCG
>CAZEQG010000421.1:0-3172 GCA_964514295.1 uncultured Alphaproteobacteria bacterium | reverse complement strand
GCGGGGCCAGCGCCGCGAGCTGTCCGTCGCCCTGGTGGCGCCGCCCGAGGTGCCGCCGCGCGAGGTCACCCCGATCGGCGGCCGCAGCCCCTTCACCGGCGCCACCGTGGCCAACCTGTCGCCGGCCTATGCCGAGGAGATCGGCTTCGACGGCCCGCCCGAGGGTGTGGTGGTGGTGGAGGTGCAGCGCGGCGCCCCGGCCGGGCGGCTGGGCCTGCAGAAGGGCGACGTGGTGCTGAAGGTCAATGGCCGCGACGTGGCGCGGGTGGCCGATCTCAGGCGGCTGCTCACCGGCGGTGCCAGGCAGTGGCAGATCGCCATCCGGCGTGGCGGGCGGGTGTTGCAGGTGCAGGTCGAGGGGTGAGCGGCCTGTTCGAGGCGGCGGCGCCGAGGCCGCTGGCCGAAAGGCTGCGCCCGCGCCGGCTGGAGCAGGTGATCGGCCAGGACCATCTGCTGTCGCCGCAGGCGCCGATCGGGCGGATGCTGGCGGCCGGCAGGCTCGCCTCGATGATCCTGTGGGGGCCGCCCGGCTGCGGCAAGACGACCATTGCCCGCCTGCTGGCCGACCGCACCGAGCTGCATTTCGAGCCGCTGTCGGCCGTGTTCTCGGGCGTGGCCGACCTGCGCAAGGTGTTCGAGGCGGCGAAGTCGCGCCGCGGCATCGGCCGCGGCACGCTGCTGTTCGTCGACGAGATCCACCGCTTCAACCGGGCCCAGCAGGACGGCTTCCTGCCCTATGTCGAGGACGGCACCGTGGTGCTGGTGGGCGCCACAA
This sequence comes from uncultured Alphaproteobacteria bacterium, assembly GCA_964514295.1. Taxonomy (GTDB): domain Bacteria; phylum Pseudomonadota; class Alphaproteobacteria; order CAZEQG01; family CAZEQG01; genus CAZEQG01. The sequence goes on along the minus strand of CAZEQG010000421.1, from coordinate 2,397 downwards.
CGGAAAATCCCAGCTTCGAGCTGAACGCCGCCCTGCTGTCGCGCTGCCGGGTGCTGGTGCTGCGGCGGCTGGACGATGCCGCGCTGGAGAACCTGCTGGCCAGGGTGGAGGCCGAGGAGGGCCGGCCGCTGCCGCTGGCCGAGGATGCCCGCGAGGCACTGCGCGCCATGGCCGATGGCGATGGCCGGTTCCTGCTGAACCTGGCCGAGGCGGTGCTGCAGCTTCCCGCCGGCACCCGGCTGGACGCGGCCGACCTGGCCGAGCTGGTGCAGAAGCGGGCGCCGGTCTACGACAAGTCGGGCGAGGGCCACTACAACCTCATCTCGGCCCTGCACAAGTCGCTGCGCGGCTCCGACACCGATGCCGCGCTCTACTGGCTCGCGCGCATGCTCGCCGGCGGCGAGGACCCGCGCTATGTCTGCCGCCGGCTGGCGCGCTTTGCGGCGGAGGATGTCGGGCTGGCCGATCCGCAGGCGCTGCCGCAGGCGCTTGCCGCCTGGGAGAGCTATGAGCGGCTGGGCAGCCCGGAGGGCGAGCTGGCGATCGTGCAGGCGGTGATCTATCTCGGCACGGCGCCCAAGTCGAACGCCGCCTATCGCGCCTGGCAGGAAGCTGCGAAGGCGGCGAAGGCCACCGGCAGCCTGATGCCCCCGGCCCATATCCTGAACGCGCCGACGGCGCTGATGAAGGAACTCGGCTACGCCAAGGGCTATGCCTACGACCATGACACCGCCGAGGGCTTCTCCGGCCAGGACTATTTCCCGGAGGGCATGGGCCGGCGGCAGTTCTACCGCCCGGTCGAACGCGGCTTCGAGCGCGAGATCAGGAAGCGGCTGGACTACTGGGCGAAGCTCAGGGCCCAGCGCGGGGGCGGGGCGGGTGGCGGCGAGGCGGGCGGCGGCGGCGGCACGCCGTAGCCGGGGCGAGGCAACCCGCCCTATACTGCGCGCGCCGAACACCCTGCCGGAGATCATGCCCGTGCCCGATGGATGCCACGCCAGCCTGCCCCGATCGGAGACCATCGACCTGCTGCTGAAGCGGGTCAGCGTGCGCCGCTACACCGATCGGCCGGTCGGCGAGGCGGAGGTCGAGGCGGTGCTGCGCGCCGCCTTCCGCGCGCCCACCTCCTCCAACATCCAGGCCTACAGCGTGGTCGTGGTGCGCGAGGCCGAAACCAAGAAGCGCCTCGCCGCGGTGGCCGGCAACCAGGCCCATGTGATCGAGGCGCCGGTGTTCCTCGCCTTCTGCGCCGACCTCACGCGCATCGACATGGCATTGGCCCGGCATGGCCGGTCGGTCGAGGACAACAACATGGAAACCGGGCTGGTTGCCTCGATCGACGCGGCCCTGGTCGGCATGTCGGCTTCGCTTGCCGCCGAGTCGCTCGGCATCGCCGGCGTGATGATCGGGGCGGTGCGCAACGATGCCCTGGCGACGGCCGCGATCCTTGACCTGCCGCGCCATGTCTACTGCGTGTTCGGGATGTGTCTCGGCTATCCGGCCGCGGTGCCGGCGCAGAAGCCGCGGATGGACTATGACCAGATCGTCCACTACGAGCGCCATGGGGCGACCCGTGCCGATCGCGATGCGGCCGCCGCCCTCGACGGCTATGACGCCGTGCTGGCCGCCCACTACCGGGCAACCGGCCGGGCCACCACGGATGATTCCTGGACCCACGACATGGACCGCAAGTTCCACCCGCCGCTGCGCGACAGGCTGCGCCAGCAGCTCAAGGAGCGCGGCTTCGACTTCCGTTAGCGGCGCGGCGGGCCAGCCGGCGGCGGTGGCTTGCCCGTGCCCTGCAACGGCCGCCCGATCCTCGCCTGGCCTGAGCGTTGCCGCGCCCGCTGATCAGCCGTATAGTGATGTCTGGAACTTTTGCGAGCACTTAGGATGGACCAGGACCTGTCGCACGAGAGCACGCCCGCGGCCGCAACCGTCCATGCCGGCGCGCGCCCGCCCTGGTCGGCGCCGCAGGCCAGCTTTCTGCCGCTGTCGGTCACGGCCAATAGCGGCGCCGGCCCCTGTGATACCGGCACCATCGCGTCGGACGTTTCCTGAACCAAGGCGGGGCCGCCGGCGGTCGCGGCGGCGATGACGCTGTTCCTGGGCGCGGTGCATCTGGAACGGCTGCCGGAGGGCTGGGGCCCCGGGTTCCGGCACATCGTAGCGGCGATCAGCGGCGAACCCGAGGTCTGGACTGACGGGCGGGCGCTGCTGGTGCAGCACAGCGTGGCAACCACCCCGGAGGCGGAGGGCGAGCGGCTGCCATGCGGCCTTGCCGGCGGGGCCGCGGGGCTGGCCTTCGACGGCCGGCTCGACAACCGCGAGGATCTGATCGCAGCCCTCGGCCTGCCGGCGGCCTGGCGCGGGGCCGCCGATGGCGCCCTGCTGGCC
>CAZEQG010000420.1:0-3174 GCA_964514295.1 uncultured Alphaproteobacteria bacterium | reverse complement strand
AGGTGCGCGCACAGCGGCAGGTCCAGGCCGTCGAACCACACCATGCGCTCACTGCCGGCGTGGTGATGGCGGTGCCAGGTCCAGGACGGCGTCAGGATCGGATCGCCCGGTGCCATCGGACACTGTTCGTCGTTGACCGTGGTGGTGGCACCCTCGCCGGTCATCACCATGCGCAGCGCCGAGAGGGCATGGCGGTGTGGCTGCAGCCCGAGTGCTGGCTGGTGCTGGGCCCGCGCGGGCCTGCCGGCGAGTTTGCCGAGGCGGTGTCGCGGGCCTGCGGGAGTGCCGCCGCCGTCACCGACCAGACCGGCGGCAAGGCCGTGCTGCGCCTGTCGGGGGCGATGGCGCGGCAGGTGCTGGCGAAGGGCTGCCGGGTGGACCTGCATCCGCGCGCCTTTGCCACCGGGCATGCCGCCAGCACGCCGATTGGCCATGTCAGCGTGACCCTGGTGCAGGTCGCGGACCAGCCGGCCTATGACCTGATCCTGCCCGGCAGCTTCGCCGAGGCATTCCTGGAATGGCTGATCCCCGCCGCCGCCGAGTTCGGCCTGGCCATCACCTAGCGGGTATAGGCCTCGCCCAGGCCCAGGGCGGCCAGCGCCTGGCGGTAGGCCACCGAGGAACGGTCGGCGGCGATATGCACCTCGGCCGACAGGTCGAGCGGCAGATCCTCGGGGCGCTGCGCCTCGACGATGGCGCGGTCCTCCTCGAAGATGCGGCGGTTGAAGGCGTAGACCTCCTCCAGCGGCCCGTCCTTGCCGAAATTGCGCAGGATCGGCACGAACAGCCGGGTCTGCCGGGCGGAGACCGGGCTGGCGCAGTTCATGATGCAGAGCAGGCCGCCTTCGGGGAAGGTGATGGTCAGCCGTGCCGCGAAGGGCACCGCGACCTCGAAGAAGCGCCGCCACATGAAGCCGGGCGGCGCCTGCAGGCCAAGGCCCTTGGGGAAATTGGCGACGGTGCTGACATAGTCCGCGGTGAACCCGTTGGCGGTGCGTTCCACCTTGTAGCGCGGCACCTGCTGGTTGGCGCGGTCGGCAAAGGTCTCGTGATGGACCCAGGCGAAATGGGCGACATCGATGAAGCCCTCGGTCTGCCGGCCGGCCGAGCCGGCGATGTCGATGGGCGGGCAGATGATGCGCTGGAAGGACGGGTCGTCCCACAGCGGGTTCTCCGGCGGCGCCTCGCCGGCCGCGGGGTCAAGGCAGGTCCACACCAGGCCGAAGCGTTCGATCACGGGATAGACCGCGATCCTCAAGCGCGGCGCGATGGGGTCGGCGGGCTGGGCAGGGATCAGCCGGCAGCGCCCGTCGGGCCCGTATCGGAAGCCGTGGTAGCGGCAGATGATGTCCTCGCCCTCCACCCAGCCCAGGCTGAGCGGCGTGCCGCGGTGCACGCACAGATCGCGCGCCACCAGGATGCGCCCGGCCGCGCGGTAGACCACCAGCGCCTCGTCGAGCAGACGGACCGCCGCCGGCTGGTCGCTGACCTCCGCGGCCACCGCCACCGGGTGCCAGAAGCGGGCGAGGATGCGCCAGTCCTGTTCCGTGAAGGTTGAACCGCGCGGCGGCCGTGGCCCGTCATCGCGTGTCGCCGGTTCCGCCATGCCACCCCCGATCTCGCCATCGCGGGACGGAAGGGTGGATTATGTTGCGCTGCAATGCAAGCGCCAGGGGTATGCCGGCGCGAGCGGAGCGGAGCGGCGCCGGCCGCCGGCGGTCAGCGGGCGAACAGCGCCTCGAAGCGCTTCTTGTTGGCATCCTCGTTCGCCAGCGCGCCCGCGGCATCGAGCGGCAGCAGGCGGATGTCGGCCAGCTTGGGGAAGCCCGCCGGCGGCTGCACGGCGGGGTGCATGGGCATGTAGCCCTGGCGGGCGGCCAGCTCCTGGCCTTCCTTCGACAGCAGGAAGTCAACGAAGGCCCTTGCGCCGGCTGGGTTGGTGGCGGTCTTCAGGATCGCCACCGGCTCGGTCACCGAGGACACGCCGTCCTTGGGGAACACGAAGTCGATCGGCGCGCCCTTGGCCTTCTCGCGCAGGGCCATGAACTCCACCAGCATGCCATAGAGGCGCTGGCCGCCGGCCACATCCTTCAGCACATTGCCGTTGCCGCCCTGGGCGATGGTGCCGTTCTTGGCCAGCGCCTCGAAATAGCCCCAGCCCAGCCGGGGCTGGCTGGTCAGCATGGCGACATGGATCAGCGCGGCGCCGGAGGTCAGCGGGCTTGGCATGCTGACCTGGCCCTTGGCCTCCGGCCTCGCCAGATCGGCCCAGCTCTGCGGCTTCATCGCCGCCCTGATGTTGTAGACGATGCCGGTGGTGATCAGCTTGGTGCCGAAATAGGTCATGTCCGGGTCATAGAGCTTCTCGTCATAGCCGGCGACCGGGGCGGCGGGATGGGCCAGCAGCCGGCCGTCGCGCTTCAGCCCCTGCATGGTCACGACATCGGCGATCAGCAGCAGGTCGGGCTTGGGCTGGCCGGCGGCGAACTCGGCGCGCAGCTTGGCCAGCACCTGGGTGGTGCCGTCGCGAATCCAGTCCACCTCCAGGCCGGGCACCGCCTTGCGGAAGGCGTCCACGGTCTGCTGGGCGTCCTGCTGCGGCTGGCTGGTGTAGAGGGTGAGCCTGCCGGATGCGGCCGCGGCGGGGCCGGCACCGACCAACGCTGCCAGGGCGAGCACGGCGGCGGGCGTGGCGGGCGTGGTCGTGAACCTGAACATGGCGTCCTCCTGGATGGGCCGACCGGCTTATAGTCGCCCTATGTTTCACACCGATGACATTTGGCTGAAAGGCCGGCCATTACTTCTTGATCGCCGTCGGGGTTGCGGGTTCCCTATAGCCGGAATTAACCAAGATTCGCTGCCCTGGGGAGGCACTCTTGGCTGCCCGTAGCTTCGACGTCTACGCCTTCGATAACGGCCGCTGGTTCCTGCTGCAATCCAATATCGGCAGCAAGGACGCCGCGGTGAAGCGTTCGAAGGAGGAATACGCGCGGGCCAGCACGCTCGGCATCACCGTGGTCTCGGAAACCGAGACCCGCGACGGCGACTACCGCAGCCTGGTGGTGCACAAGGAGTTCAAGAATTCCGGGGTGCCGCCGCTCGATCTCAACAACCTGCCGGGCCCCGGTTCCGCCGCTCCCGTGGTGCGGCGTCCGCCGGCCGCGCCCGACCGGC
>CAZEQG010000419.1:2931-3191 GCA_964514295.1 uncultured Alphaproteobacteria bacterium | reverse complement strand
GCCGCGACGGGCTGGAGCCGGTGCTGCGCCGGATGGCGGTGCGGGCGCAGCAGAAGTCCCTGCCGCTGCCGCCAGCCGGCAGCTTCGCCCTGCCGCCGGTCGAGCTGCTGGAGCGGCCGCGGGTGACCGCCAAGGTGGCGGCGCCGGAGGCCCTGGAGGCGAACGCCCGGCTGCTCGAAGGCGTGCTGGCCGATTTCGGGGTGAAGGGCCAGATCGTGAAGGTGCGTCCCGGCCCGGTGGTGACGCTCTACGAGCTGGAG
>CAZEQG010000419.1:0-2910 GCA_964514295.1 uncultured Alphaproteobacteria bacterium | reverse complement strand
CCGCGTCATCGGGCTGGCCGACGACATCGCCCGGTCGATGAGTGCGATCTCGGTGCGCGTGGCCGTGGTGCCGGGGCGCAACGTGATCGGCATCGAGCTGCCCAATGCCAGCCGCGAGACGGTGTTCCTGCGCGAGATGCTGGAATCCGACGCCTACACCCGCAACGGCTTCAAGCTGCCGCTGATCCTGGGCAAGGACATCGGCGGCGCCCCGGTGATCGCCGACCTTGCCCGCATGCCCCATCTCCTGGTCGCCGGCACCACCGGCTCGGGCAAGTCGGTGTCGATCAACACCATGATCCTGTCGCTGCTCTATCGCCTGCCGCCGGAGCGCTGCCGCTTCATCATGGTCGATCCGAAGATGCTGGAGCTGTCGGTCTATGACGGCATCCCCCATCTGCTGGCGCCGGTGGTGACCGACCCGCGCAAGGCGGTGGTGGCGCTGAAATGGACCGTGCGCGAGATGGAGCAGCGCTACCGCGCCATGTCCAAGCTCGGCGTGCGCAACATCGAAGGCTACAACGCCCGGCTGGAGGAGGCCCGCGGCAAGGGCGAGATCCTGAAGCGCCGGGTGCAGACCGGCTTCGATCCCGACAGCGGCAAGCCGGTGTTCGAGGACGAGGTGCTGGACCTGAAGGCCCTGCCCTACATCGTGGTGGTGGTCGACGAGATGGCCGACCTGATGCTGGTCGCCGGCAAGGACATCGAGGCCGCGATCCAGCGCCTGGCGCAGATGGCGCGGGCCGCCGGCATCCATATCATCATGGCGACCCAGCGCCCGTCGGTCGATGTCATCACCGGCACCATCAAGGCGAATTTCCCCACCCGCATCAGCTTCCAGGTGACCAGCAAGATCGACAGCCGCACCATCCTGGGCGAGGGCGGGGCCGAACAGCTCCTCGGCCAGGGCGACATGCTGCACATGGCCGGCGGCGGCCGCATCGCCCGCGTCCACGGCCCCTTCGTCAGCGATGTCGAGGTCGAGGACGTGGTCCGCCACCTGAAGGCCCAGGGCGAGCCGGAATATGTCGACGCGGTGACGGAGGAGGACGAGGAGGAGGGCGAAGGCGGGATCCTCGGCTTCACCGAGGAGGGCGAGGGCGGCTCCGGCAACGAGCTCTACGACCGCGCCGTGGCGCTGGTGGCGCGCGAGCGCAAATGCTCGACCAGCTTCATCCAGCGCCACCTCCAGATCGGCTACAACCGCGCCGCCCGGCTGGTGGAGCAGATGGAGGCCGAGGGCGTGGTCGGCAAGGCCAACCATGTCGGCAAGCGCGAGGTGCTGGTGGGCGACCACTCCGGCCAATAGCCGCCGCCCGGCTTGACGCCGCCGCCGCCCCGTGCCAAACGGCCCGGCTTCGCGCGAGGATGGACAGATGAACCCGCATGTCGCGGCCAACCGGGCCAACTGGAACGACCGGGTGCCGATCCACCGGCGCAACGCCACCGGCTTCTACGGCATCGACCGCCTGACCGCGGGCGGCCTCACCCTCGATGCGCTGGAGCTTGGCCTGCTGGGCGAGGTGGCCGGCCGGCGGGTGCTCCACATGCAGTGCCATTTCGGGCTCGGCACGCTGTCCCTGGCCCGGCTGGGGGCGCAGGCGACCGGGCTGGATTTCTCGCCCGCCGCCATCGCGGCCGCCCGCGACCTGTCGCAGGCGACCGGCCTTCGGGCCGACTTCGTGGAGGCCGAGGCGACCCGGGCGCGGGAGGCGGTGACCGGCCTGTTCGACATCGTCTTCGCGAGTTGGGGCGTGTTCTGCTGGATCCCCGATCTCGGCGCCTGGATGGCGGCGGCGGCCGGCTGCCTTGCCCCCGGCGGGCGGCTGGCCGTGATCGACCATCATCCCCTGCTGCCGCTGCTGAACCAAGAGGATGGCCGGCTGGTGGTGACCGGGAACTGGCGGACGCCGCCCGACCTGCCGCTGCACTATGACGATGCCACCACCTACACCGGCGCGCCGGACCTGCTGACCCACCGCGACACCTATGAATGGCACCATCCGCTGGGCGAGTTCGTGGCCACGGCGCTTGCCGCAGGTCTCACGATCGAATGCCTGGAAGAGCATGAGCGGCTGGCCTGGCCCTGGTTTCCGGAAATGGCCGCGGATCGCGAGGGGCTCTATGCCCTGCCCGAGGGCTGGCCGCGCCTGCCGCTCGCCTTCTCCCTCGCCGCCCGCAAGCCCGTGCGATCTCCATCAGGTATCTCTTCAGCCTGAAGCCGCAAGACATTGATCACTTGGACTCTTCCTTGAAACTCGGATTGATGTTTCACGGTGGTCCGAGCGCAGTCCGAAAACTGCAATCCGGTGTTTCAGGCGCCCCTGCGGGTTCCTGGCAGCCGGAACTCGCGTCAATTTCCGTCAACAACGCCGATTATTCGTTGCGCTCGCGCGATATCCCCGGGGCGGCGGGGGGCCCGGCAGCCCGCTGGCCGGCGCTGGCCAGGATCGCCTTCAGGCTGCGCCAGGTTGCCTCGTCCAGCGATTTCGCCTTCTCTGCCAACAGGTTCAGCACTTCCGTTGCGGTCGGGCTGAGGCCGCCGGTGTCGACCGACAGCTTCGGGCGGGAGCGCGCCGCGAGCTTCGTCAAAGCTTCAGCATCGTCCCATATGATACCGAAATAATTGCAAATTCGGTGGAGCAGCAACGGCGTTGGCCGGCCCCGGTACCCGTTCTCCAGCGCCGAGAGATAGGCGGCCGAGACACCGAGCTTGCGGGCCAGCTCCGCCTGGGTGACCCGCCGCTCGGCGCGCAGCCGCCTGAGCTCCCGGCCGAAGGGCGTCACGGCTCGCGCATCCGCCGCAGCAGCAGGTAGAGCGCGCCGTCGCCGCCATCCTTGGGCTGGGCCGGGGAGAAGGCCAGCACCGCCCCGCGGAGCTCGGCCTCGCGCAGCCAGCGCGGCACCAGC
>CAZEQG010000418.1:0-3194 GCA_964514295.1 uncultured Alphaproteobacteria bacterium | reverse complement strand
GTGGAGCGGGCGCGAGCAGATCGCGGGCTGGCTCGCGGGATCGATGCTGCCCTTCATCGGCGAGCGCATCCTGGCCGGCGCCCCCGATCCGGAGACGACCGCACCGCCGGCGCGCCGCAGCGTGAATGTGCTGGAAGCGGCGGGGCTGTTCGCCGACATCGAGCAGATGCTGGTCCGTCTCGGCCAGGGCGAGCGGGCCGGCGCCGCCGGCCAGGCCCTGGCAAGGGCGCTCGGCCAGCGCGTGAAGGCCCATGCCGACGGTGCCGCCCGGGCCATTGCCGGCGAGGATTTTCCCGACCTGCCGGCGGCGTCTGCCGAGCTGATGCGCCTCGACATCCATGTGCTGCTGCTGGAGACCCTCGGCCGCGAGGCGGAGGTGGCGCAGGCGCGATTCCACATCCGCCGCTTCGCCCGCCACGTGCTGCGCCGGGTGACCGCCCTGATCGCCGAGTTCCTGGCCACCCGGGCGATGGCGGCGCGGGTAGGCGTGGCCGGGGTGACGGCACCGGTCGAGGACCTGATCCTCCTGGTGCTGCGGCTGTTCGAGGGCGAGCGCGAGGAGCATGCGGCCGGCGCCGTGGCCTATCTGGAGACCCTTGGCCAGCAGGCGCTGAACGGGTTTGCCAAGCAGGCCCGGCTGCTGCTCGCCCACCACCTGCGCGGGCTGAAGGCGGCGGCCCAGCAGCCGGTCGCCCCGGCGATCCAGCAGGCGATGCTGCGCCAGGTGGAGAAGCTGATCGCCTTCGGCCAGCGCCTGTCGGAGGCCGACGGCCAGGGCAAGCTCGCCTTCATGGCCATCATGGGGCGCGATGAGCTGGTGCAGATCGGCCACGCCATCGCCGAGGCGCCGCCCGGCAGCCCCCGTGCCGCCCTGGTGGCGCAGGCGGCGGCGCTGGCCGAGACCATGCGCCGCCTGGGCTGGCAGGGGGAGCGCGACAGGCTCGAGCAGCGCTGGCGGCAGGCCGGCCTAGTTCTTCCAGTAGCTGCGCATGAAGAAGACCATCACCGTCAGTAGCTCCAGCCGCCCCAGCAGCATCCCCAGCGACAGGATCCAGATCGCGCCATCGGGCAGGGACCGGAAGTTGCCGGCCGGCCCGATGATCGGCCCGAGCCCCGGACCGACATTGCTGACAGCCGTCAGGGCGCCGCTCAGCGCCGTCAGGAAATCGATGCCGAACAGGCTGAGCGCCGCCGCCAGCACCATCACCACGCCCAGATAGATGAACAGGAACACCACCACCGCCAGCATCACCTCGGCCGTCACCGGCCGGCCGGCATATTGCAGCGAGAACACGCGGCGCGGGAACAGGTTCTGGCGCAGGTGGTAGCGCACCATCAGCGCCACGATCTGCAGGCGGAAGATCTTCACGCCCCCGGTGGTCGAGCCGGTGCAGCCGCCGACCGCCATCAGGAACAGGATGAAGATCAGCGGAAAAGCACCCCAGGCCGAGAAATCGTCGACCGTGAAGCCGGTGGTGGTGACGACCGTGACCACGGCGAAGGCCGAGCGGCGGACCGCCTGGTGCGTATCCTCGAAGGTGCCGGCGGCAAGGTTCCAGCCGGCGAGGACGGCCGCCGACACCACCAACACGGCGCAGAACACGCGCACCTGGCTGTCGGCGAACAGCGCGCCGCGATGGCCCTGCGCCATCCGCACATAGAGCAGGAAGGGCAGCGAGCCCAGCACCATGAACAGGATGCAGAGCCATTCGATGAGCGCGCTGTCGAACCACCCCAGCGAGGCGTCATGGTTGCTGAAGCCGCCGGTCGAGACCGCTGCCATGGCGTGGACCACGGCATCCAGCCCGCTCATCCCGGCAAGCCAGAAGGACAGCGCCGCCACCGCCAGCAGCGCCAGATAGGCATTGACGATCGCCGCCGCCACCTGGCCCGGGCGCGGCAGCACCTTCTCCGACCGGTCGGAGCTTTCGGTGCGGAAAAGCTGCATGCCGCCGACCGACAGGAAGGGCAGGATGGCGACCGCCATGGCGATGATGCCGATGCCGCCCAGCATCTGCAGCAGCCCGCGCCACAGCAGCGTGCCGGCCGGCAGGTCATCGAGCCCGACGATCACCGTGGAGCCCGTCGTGGTCAGCCCCGACATCGCCTCGAAGAAGGCATCGGCATAGCTCAGCCCCGGCTCGCCGAAGGCGAAGGGCAGGGCGGCAAAGGCGCAGATCAGCAGCCAGGACAGGGTGGTCAGCGCATAGGTCTGGCGCAGGTTCAGGTTGCCGGATGCCCCGCGGTTGCCCAGCAGCAGCATGCCCCCGGCATAGAGGGTAACGGTGGCGGCGGCCAGGAACACCTGCCAGTCGGGATCGCCGGCCAGAAAATCCACCAGCGCCGGCAGCAGCATGGCCGCCGCCAGGCCGACCAGCAGCAGGCCTTCGATGAACAGGATGGGGCGCCAGGAGAACATGGGCGCGCGATGGTGCCGCAGCGCGGGCGCCAGGGCAACAGCGCGGAGCCCCGGCCGGCCCCGGGGCGAACCGCTTGGAGCGCGTAGGGGGCCATGCTATCCGGGCGCCATGAGCCATCGCCTTCAGTCCATCGCGCTTCCCCCCCGCAGCCTGGGCACCGCGCGGAGCCTTGCCGTCTACCGCTTCGGGCGCGAGGGCGCCCGGCCCAAGGCCTATCTCCAGGCGGCCCTGCACGCCGACGAGCTGCCCGGCACCCTGGTGCTGCGCCAACTCTGCCGGCTGCTCGACCAGGGCGAGGTCACGGGCGAGGTGGTGGTGGTGCCGGTAGCCAACCCGGTCGGCGCCAGCCAGCACCTGCTGGGCAGCCATATCGGCCGCTTCGACCTGGACACCGCGGTCAACTTCAACCGCGGCTACTGGGACATCGGCCGCGACCTTGAGGTGGACGATCCCGGCGATGTGGCGGCGGTGCGCCGGGCGCTGCTGGCCGCCGTGGCGGGGCTGGAGCCGGCGCATGAGGCGGCGGCGATGAAGCGGGCGCTGATGGGCCTGGCGATCGATGCCGATGTGGTGCTGGACCTGCACTGCGACAGCGAGTCGCTGATGCATGTGTTCGTCAACGCCGCCGCCTGGCCGGCGGCCGAGGATCTGACGCGCCAGCTCGGCACGCCGGTGGTGCTGCTGGAGGAGGAGGCCGGCGGCCTGCCCTTCGACGAGGCGGCGGCGCTGCCCTGGCTGCGCCTGGCCGAGCGCTTCCCCGGGCGGGCCGCCCCC
>CAZEQG010000417.1:0-3216 GCA_964514295.1 uncultured Alphaproteobacteria bacterium | reverse complement strand
GGCCGCCCCCGATGCCACCGCCGCGGCGATGCCGGCAGCGGTGGCGAAGGGATCGCCGCTCACGGTTTCCGGCCGGGCCGCCACACCGGCGCCAGGTCCAGCGAATCGTCGGGCAGCGGCAGCCCGGCCAGAACCTCCGCCATGCCGGCGGCGACGGCAAGGAACTGGACCACGCCGGGGCGCTGGGCCGGGGTGATGTCCAGGCCCAGCGCGGGGGCGGCGGCGTCCAGATAGCGCTCCGGGTCGAAGCCGCTCATTCCGCCGGCACCGCGACCGTCGCCACCGGCCGGGCCGCCTCCTGGCGGTGGCAGGCGTAGAGGATGGCGGCCACCATGGCATAGGCGAGGGCCACCGCCGGGGTGACGCCGAGCCCGCCGCCGATGCCGACGGCCGGCCCGTGCATGAAGCCGAAATAGGTCAGCACCGCGCCGGCCAGGGCGAAGGCGGCCGCCTTGTCGAAGCGGCGGTCGATGATGAAGGCGGCGGTGGCGGCGAGCACCAGCCCGGACAGGATCGCCCCCTCGCCCAGGATGGCGAGCCCCTGGTAGAGCACGCCGACCCCGGCCAGCTTGTCGAGGCCGACGGCAGCGGCACTGGTGCCCGCCGCGGTCAGCGCGCCATCGACCAGCACCTTCGCCCAGGCCGCCAGATGTGGGGCGAGAGCCAGGGCGATCGCCGGGGCATGGGCGGCCGGCGAGGTCTGGAACGCCTGGGCGCCGATCAGCATGCCGATGTAGAGCAGGATGGGCGAGATCGCCACCACCGGGATCACGTCGAGCAGCAGCGAGACCACGCCGAGCCAGGACAGCACGATCACCATCACCCCGGTCGCCGCCGAATAGCCGATCCGGCCCCCCATCGCCTTCCAGCCGGGATGGCCGATATAGACCGCGTTGATGAAGGGGTTGCCCATCAGCGCGCCGATGCAGCTCACCACCCCGTCCGCGGTCAGCACCCGGGTGGTCGGGAAGGCGTCGCCGGCGGCCTCGGCGCTCTCCACATTGTCCATCGCCTCGACCAGGTCGTAGATGCCGAAGGGGATGGCGGTCACCAGGATGATGCCGAGGAACTCGAAGCCCGAGAACACATGGCCGACCGCCGGTATCGGCACGCTGAAGCCGATCGAGCCCAGGGAGGTCCCGAGCTTGGCAAGGCTCATGCCCCCGACATCCAGCCCGACCAGGGTGGAGCCCCAGGCGATGCCGGCGCCGGCAATGATCGCCACCAGCCCGGCCGGGATGTTCTTCCAGTAGGTGACGCCGCCGAACCATGCGACCAGGATGATGGCAAAGCAGGTCAGCCCGATCGCCGGCGTCATGAACATCTCGAAGGCCGGCCGCATCGAGATGAAGGCGATCGACACCCCGGCAAGCGTGCCGAGCAGGGCCGCGCGCGGCGTGATCTTGCGGATGTAGGGCGCGATGAAGCCGCCGGCCATCAGGATGAAGGACTGGATGAACACCCAGGTCAGCCCGGCCTCCCATGCCTTCACCGGATCGTTGGTGCGCAGCAGGATCGGCAGCATGATCACGAAGGTGACGATGAACATGTGCGGCACGCTGACGCCCGAGGGCAGGGCGCAGACATCCTGCCGCCCGCTCTCCCGCGCCAGCCTGTAGGCGAGCCAGGCGTAGTACACGGTGGACAGGAACATCATCAGCCCGAGGGCCGGCAGGATGCGCCCGAACACCAGCGCGTCCGGCATCTTCAGCACGAAGCGCAGCAGCCCGGTCAGCACCAGCATGTTGACCAGGATGTTGGTGCCGAAGCCGAAGAAGGCGTTCCAGTCGCCCGCTGTCCACAAGGCAGGTCCGGTCCTCGTCATGGCATATGCTCCCCTCTGCCGCTCAGGCCGCCGCCAGCGCGGCGATGGTGGCGTTGCTGTCGGAAACCCAGCCGAAGATGCCGCCCTGGGCCGCCACCATGCGCAGGGCCACGGCGTGAAACTCCGGGAAATAGGAGGCGCAGGCATCGCCCAGCACGACGCAGCGCAGGCCGCGGTCGTTGGCTTCCCGCACGGTGGTGTGGACGCAGACCTCGGTGGTGACGCCGCAGACCAGCAGCGTGTCGATACCCCTGGCACGCAGGATCGCCTCCAGGTCGGTCTGGTAGAAGGCGCCCTTGCCGGGCTTGTCGATCACCGGCTCGTCGCCGGCGGGGGCAAGGGCGGGAATGATCTGGTGGCCCGGTTCCCCGCGCACCAGGATGCGCCCCATCGGACCGGGCTCGCCGATGCGCAGGGAAGGCGCCCCGCGCGCGATCTTGGCCGGCGGCGCGTCGGACAGGTCCGGGCGGTGCCCCTCGCGGGTGTGGATCACCAGCAGCCCGGCCCGGCGCGCCGCCGCCAGCACCGCCGCGCAAGGGCCGACCGCCGCCTGCAGCCGGCTGACATCATTGCCCAGCGCGGCGCCGAAGCCGCCCGGCTCCAGGAAGTCGCGCTGCATGTCGATGATCACCAGGGCGCTGCGGGCCGGCTCGATCGCCAGCGGCGCGGGCTCGGCTGCCAGTTCGATCGCCATGGACCCCCCGGGAAACGCCACTTGCGCCTTTCCTTCGCAAGCATCGGGCCAGTCGCGTTTCGCTTGGATTCCTAAGCCTTAGCCGGTGGCTGCCACGATGTTGCATCCATCTTGCATGCAAATTGGCTTGATCTGCACAAGCACTGCGCATTACCCCTCAGTGCCGCGAATTTAAGCAACCGCTTCGGAGGAATCGACCCCCGTGCCAGCCCCGACCGACCGCACCGATGCCTCCGGCCGGCCGCTCACCGCGTCCGCGCTGTCCGCCGCCCATTGCGAGGGGGGGCGCACCATCGCCGACACCATCCGCGACACCTATGCCGCGATCGCCCGGCATGGAGACCCGGCGCTGTTCATCGCCCTGAAGCCGGAGGCGGCGGCCCTGGCCGAGGCTGCGGCGCTGCAGGACGCAGGGCCGCAGGGGCGGCCGCTGTGGGGGGTGCCGGTGGCGGTGAAGGACAACATCGACGTCGCCGGCCTGCCGACCACGGCAGGCTGCCCGGCCTATGCCTACCAGCCGCAGCGCCACGCCAGCGCGGTGCAGCGGCTGGTGGCGGCCGGCGCCATCATCATCGGCAAGACCAATCTGGACCAGTTCGCGACCGGGCTGGTCGGCGTGCGCTCGCCCTATGGCGTGCCGCGCAACGCGCTGCGGGCCGACCTGGTGCCGGGCGGCTCCAGCTCGGGCTCGGCCTCG
>CAZEQG010000416.1:0-3217 GCA_964514295.1 uncultured Alphaproteobacteria bacterium | reverse complement strand
GAGCGGCTGGCGGCCCTGGCGGGCGAGCCCGGCATCCGCACCTTCGCCTGCGACGTGACCGACCTGGCGGCGGTGAAGGCGTGCCACGCGGCGGTGGAGGCGGCGCTGGGGCCGCCCGACCTGGCGGTGCTGAATGCCGGCAGCCATGTGCCGATGGACCTGTCCGACTTCTCCTCGGCGACGCTCGGGCGGCTTGTCGCGCTCAACCTGATGGGCGTGGCCCATGGGCTGGAAGCGGTGCTGCCCGGCTTCGTGGCGCGCCGGGCGGGCCATCTGGCGCTGATGGCCTCGCTCGCCGGCTATCGCGGCCTGCCGACCGGGGCAGCCTATGGCCCGACCAAGGCGGCGGTGATCAACCTTGCCGAATCCCTGCGTTTCGAGGCGGCGCGCCTCGGCATCAAGGTGCAGGTGGTGAACCCCGGCTTCGTGCGCACGCCGCTGACCGATCGCAACGACTTCGCCATGCCC
Organism: uncultured Alphaproteobacteria bacterium; assembly: GCA_964514295.1. GTDB lineage: Bacteria > Pseudomonadota > Alphaproteobacteria > CAZEQG01 > CAZEQG01 > CAZEQG01. Next base: position 2,749 of record CAZEQG010000416.1, on the reverse strand, counting down.
GGCCTGATCAGCGCCGAGGAGGCGGCGCGCCGGATCGAGGCCGGGCTTGCCGGCACGCGCTTCGAGATCACCTTTCCGCGCCACATCTCGCTGGTCATGGCGGCCCTGCGCTGCCTGCCCGACCGGCTCTATTTTCCCCTGGTCGCGCGCCGGACCGGGCTGTAGGCGCCATCGCCGGGTCTTGACCTCGGGCGCCCGGCTGCCCTTCCATGACGCCACGGACGGGGGCCGGACGACGGCAGGCAACAACGATCCGGGATGCGGAGGATGGAAACCATCGAGGCCGCGAGGGCCTATGCGGCGCAGTTCGAGACCCTTACCCCCCAGGCGGTGGCCGATCTGGCGGCCAGTTTCCGGCCCGACGTGCGCTTCTGCGATCCGTTCAACGATGTGGTCGGCCGGCAGAAGATGGCGCGCGTGTTCGAGCACATGTTCGAGACCCTGGTCGAGCCGCGCTTTTCCGTGTCGGACATCGCGACCAGCGGGCGCACCGCCTATCTGCGCTGGGCCTTCACCTTCCGCCTGAAGGCCGGCGGCCGGCAGCACCGCATCGAGGGGCTGTCGGAGGTGACCTTCGATGCCTTCGGCAAGGTCGCCCAGCATATCGACCACTGGGATGCGGCCGGCCAGGTCTATGCCAAGCTGCCGCTGCTGGGCGGGCTGCTGCGCCTGATCCAGGGCCGGCTGCGGGCCCGCTGATCCGCCGGCCGCGGGGCCGGGCCTACCGCCTCAGCGCGATCTGGCGGACGTCGATCGAGCCGGCGCGGAAGCCGCCCTCGCAATAGCCGAGATAGAACTGCCACATGCGCCGGAAGCGGTCGTCGAAGCCGAGCGCCTGGATGTCGGGCCAGGCGTCGCGGAAGCGCCGGGCCCATTCGCCGAGCGTGCGGGCATAGTGGCGCCCGAAGCCCTCATCGGCCTCCACGGTCAGCCCGACCTGGCGCGACAGCTCGCGCAGCGCCTTGGCCGTCGGCAGCATGCCGCCGGGAAAGATGTAGCGCTGGATGAAATCGGGATCGCTGCGGTAGGCGTCGAAGCGCCGCTCATCGATGGTGATCACCTGCAGCGCCGCCCGCCCGCCCTCGACCAGGCGGTCGCGCAATGTGCGGAAGAACACCGGCCAGAACCGTTCGCCCACCGCCTCGAACATCTCGCAGGAGGCGATATGGTCGAAGCGGCCGGTGACGTCGCGATAGTCCACGAGGCGGATGTCGACCCGGTCGCCCAGCCCCTCCTCGGCCACCCGGCGCTGCGCCCAGGCCGCCTGCTCCCTGGACAGGGTGATGCCGGTCACCCGCATGCCATAGTCGCGGGCGGCCATCACCGCCAGCGCCCCCCAGCCGCAGCCGATCTCCAGCAGGTGCTGGCCGGGCCGCGGGTCAAGGCGCTCCAGCAGCCGGCGGATCTTGGTGCGCTGCGCCTCCTCCAGGTCCTGCTGGCTGCCCTCGAACACGGCCGCCGAATAGACCATGCCGGGATCGAGCCAGCGGCGGTAGAACTCGTTGCCGAGGTCGTAGTGGTAGGCGATGTTGCGCCGGCTGCCGAGGCGCGAGTTGCGCCGCCAGGCGTGCAGGATCGCCTGACCCACCCGCTTCAGGAAATTGGAGCGGAAGCGCGCGTCCACGCTGTCGGCGTTGGTTGCGATCAGCTCCAGGAGGGCCGCCAGATCGGGCGAGTCCCAGTCGCCATCCATATAGCTCTCGCCGAAGGCGGTGCTGCCGCCGATCAGCACCCGCCGCGCCAGGCGCTGGCGATGGACCACGATCTCCGCTTCCGGCCCCGGGCGGGTCCCGGCGAAGCGCCGCCGCTCGCCATCGGCGAAAGCCACCGTCAGGGCACCGGCCTCGATGCCCTCAAGGATGCGGAAAACCATCCGCATCGAACCGGAGCGTCTCTGCGTACCCCCCACCATGCCGCAAATGGTTAACCAGGCCGGCGCGCTTGTCACGATGAAATCGACACATCCCGCGCCGGGGCGGGTACCCGCGGTTGCAGCCGGGCGCCCTTCAGCCACAGCCTCAGCGCCTCGGCATGGATGGCGGCGATCACCTTCAGCGTCAGCAGCGGGTGGCTGAAGAACACCCGCAGCAGCCCGGCATCGCCGAGGGGCCGGCGCCGGGCGGCGTGGCGGGCGACCAGCACCGGCCCCTCGGCCCCGGTCTGCCGGATGGCAAGGGCGAAATCCTCGCCCGGCGGCCGCAGCCGCATGCGGTAGCGGCAGTCCATCGGCAGGAAGGGCGACACGTAGAACGCCTTGGCGACGCCGTGCGACAGCGTGCCGGCGGCCTGCGGATCGACCGCCACCAGATAGCCGTGCTGCTCGCCGAAGGTGTTCTTCACCTCATAGAGCACCGCCCCCAGCCGGCCTTCCGCATCGCGGCAGAAGAACAGGCTGAGCGGGTTGAAGGCGTAGCCGAGCAGGCGCGGAAAGCACAGCAGATGGATCGAGGCGGCATAGCGCTGCAGCCCCGCCTCGGCCAGCCGCGCCTCCACCCAGGGCCGCAGCGGCCTGCCGTCGCGCGGGCCGTGGTCGCGCGCGTCGAGCGAGAACAGGTTGAAGCGGTTGACCGAGAGCAGCCGGCAGTCGGGCACCGTGTCGATGTCCCACAGCACCGAATAGACACGGTAGGCGAAGGCATGGCGGAACGGCCGCAGGCGCGCATGCATGACCGTGCCGACGTAGAGCGCGTTCACGCCTACGCCCCGGCCGCTGCGGCCAGCCCGCCGGCCGCCGCCCGATAGGGGCCGA
>CAZEQG010000415.1:0-3238 GCA_964514295.1 uncultured Alphaproteobacteria bacterium | reverse complement strand
CGGCCCCGGCCGCCGCCGGCAGCCAGGACGCCACGGTGATGCTGCTGGCCACCCATCTGCGTGGCGTGCTGCGCGGCGCTGGGCCCTTCGCGGTCGAGCTGGCGGCGCTGAAGGCTGCCGCCGGCGGCGAGGGCGCCTATGCCAAGTCGCTGGACACGCTGGGGCTTTATGCCGCCAAGGGCGTGCCGACCTTCGACGAGCTCGCCGTCAGCTTCGACCTGGTGGTGCCACAGGTGGTGGCCAAGAGCGCCATCGCGCCGCTGATCGGGCCGATGCTGGGGCTGGTCGATGGTGCCGCCCTGGAGCAGAACGCGAGCGCCGCCGTGCGTCCGCTGGTGCCGGTGATCCGGCGCCTGGGCGAACTGCAGCCGCAGAGCCTCGCGGCCACGCTGGCCAAGGCCGAGGCCGACATGCGCGCCGGCAATCTGGGCGGGGCGGTCGAGTACCTGGCGCTGGTCGATGGCGAGCCGGGGAAGATCCTGGCGAACTGGCTGACCGTGGCGCGGGCCCGGCTGGCGGTGGAGCGGGCGGCGGCCGATCTCGGCAGCGCCGCGCTGGAGCGGCTGAGCAAGCGCTAGGATGCATCCGGCTCAGTCGAGCTGGAGCACCTGCCCTTTCAGATAGGCCGATTCCCTGAGGAAGGGGTGGACCGGGTGGTCCGGCCCGGCGCCGACCGTGCGCAGGATGCGCCCGCTGCGCCCGGCCCTGGCGATGCCGATGGCGATCTCGCGGGCGAACTCGTCCAGCGTGACGTTGTGCGAGCAGGAGGCGCAGAAGAGGATGCCGCCCGGCGCCACCAGGGGAGCCGCCAGCCGCGCCATCTTCTGGTAGCCGCGCAGGCCGGCGGCGTGATCCTTGCGCGACTTCACGAAGGCCGGCGGGTCCGCCACCACCACCTCGAAGCGCTCGCCGGCCTGGGCCAGCCGCTCCATCTCGCCGAAGCACTCGGCCGCATGGAACGCGCAAGCCCCCTCGACCCCGTTCAGCGCCGCCGCCTGGCGGGCCAGTTCGAGCGCCGGCTTCGAGCGGTCGACGGCCAGCACAGAGCGGGCGCCGGCCGCCGCCGCCTGCAGCGCGAAGCCGCCGAGATAGCTGTAGAAATCGACCATCCGCCCGCCCTTCGCCAGCCGCGCCACGAAGGCGCGGTTGTCGCGCTGGTCGTAGAACCAGCCGGTCTTCTGGCCGCCCAGCGGATCGCACAGGAACTGCACGCCATTTTCCTCGACCGTCAGCCGCCCGTCGAAGCCGCCCATCGCCACCCGGTTCAGCGGCGCCAGCCCCTCCATCTGGCGGGCCGGCCCCTCGCTGCGCAGCAGCACGGCGCGGGGCGCCAGCACCGCCGCCAGCGCTTCCAGCAGGGCCGGCGTCAGCAGCTCCATGGTGGCGGTGTTGGGCTGCACCACCAGAACGTCGCCGAAGCGGTCGACGATCAGCCCCGGCAGGCCGTCGGCCTCGGCATGGACCAGGCGGTAGAAGGGCCGGTCGAACAGCCGGTCGCGCAGGTCGCGGGCGGCGGCCAGCCGCCCCGCCAGAAATCCGGCGTCGATCGCGGCATCGCCGGCGCGGCTCAGCACCCGGCCGACGATCAGCGGCTTGGGATTGAAGCCGATGGTGCCAAGGGCGCCGCCGTCATTGCCGACCAGGGTGGCGATGCTGCCGGGCGGCAGCGCGCGCACCGCATCGTCCAGCACGATCTCGTTGGCGTAGACCCAGGGATGGCCGTCGCGCACCCGGCCATGGCGGCCGGGCAGCAGCTTGATGATGGGATGGGGCATGCAGGCGGTTGAAGCCGGATGCGGGCCGCCCGTCAACCCCCCAGGCGCGGACGGCCGGCCGCCGGCCGTTCAGTCGCCCAGCGCCACCCCCTCGCGCCGCGGGTCCGCCCCGCCCTCCAGCCCCCTGCGGGTGACCACGATGCCCTGGGTGCCGCTGGTCTGGGTGCCGATCGTCACCTCATGGCCCATCGCCTTGAGCTGGGCGGCGATCGCGGCGGCCGAGGGGTGGGCCTCAAGCTCGGTCGGGCCATTGCGGCTGCCGGCATTGGCCAGGTCGATGGCGGCCTGAATGTCGAGCCCCCAGTCGACCACCCCGATCACGGTCTTGGCGACATAGTTGATGATCGCCGCCCCGCCGGGCGAGCCCACGGTGAACTCCACACGCCCGTCGCGGCCCAGCACGATGGTGGGCGACATCGAGCTGCGCGGCCGCTTGCCGGGCTCCACCCGGTTGGCGACCGGCCGGCCATCGGCCTGCGGGGTGAAGGCGAAATCGGTCAGCTCGTTGTTCAGCAGGAAGCCGCGCACCATCAGCCGCGAGCCGAAGCCCGATTCGATGGTGGTGGTCATCGCCAGGGTGTTGCCGTGCCGGTCGATCACCGAGACATGGCTGGTGGCGGGGAACTCGGGCGAATCGTCAGGCGCCAGCGCCGTCGCCGCCCCCGGCGGCGTGCCGGGCCGCGCCCGCTTCATCGACTGGTCGGGCCGGATCAGCCGGGCACGCTCGCGCAGGTAGGCGGGATCGAGCAGCCCCGCCACCGGCACCGGCACGAAGTCGCCATCGGCCATGTAGAGGTCGCGGTCGGCATAGGCGAGTCGCCCCGCCTCTGCCAGGTAGTGCAGGCCGGTGGCCGAGACCGGGCGGTGCGCCTTCATGTCCACGCCTTCGAGCAGGCCCAGGATCATCGCCACCGTGAGCCCGCCCGATGACGGCGGCCCCATGCCGCAGACCCGCCGGCCGCGGTAGCTGCCGCACACCGGCGGCCGCTCCACCGCGCGATAGCCGGCAAGGTCGGCAAGCGTCATGTCGCCGGGGTTGGTCGCGCCGGTCACCGCCTGCACGATGTCGGCCGCCACCGGCCCCTTGTAAAAGGCATCGGCACCGCCGGCGGCGATCAGGCGGAAGGTGTCGGCCAGCGGCCGGTTGACCAGGCGGTGGCCGACCGGCCAGGGCTCGCCGGCAGCGTCGTAGAAGTAGTTCCGGGCAGTTGGGCTGTCGCGCAGCGCCCGCTCGGCCCGCAGCAGCGTGTGAAGGCGGGGCGATACCGGGAAGCCCTGCTCGGCCAGCGTGATCGCCGGCTGGAACAGGTCCGCCCAGGCGAGCCGGCCGTGGCGGGCATGGGCCATCTCCAGCATCCGCAGCAGCCCCGGCACGCCGACCGAACGGCCGCCGACCACCGCCTCCATGAAGCGCAGCGGCCGGCCGTCGGGGCCGAGGAAGCGGTCGGGCCGGGCGGCGGCCG
>CAZEQG010000414.1:0-3245 GCA_964514295.1 uncultured Alphaproteobacteria bacterium | reverse complement strand
GAGCGCGGCCGCCGCGGCAACGGGGGCGGCCGCCTGGCCCAGCGCCAGGCCGGCGGCCTTGTCTTTCAGCTCGGTGACGATGCGCAGGGCCAGCTTCGCCCCGACCCCGTCGGCGCGCTGCAGCATCGCCCTGTCCTGGGCGGCGATGGCGCGCAGCAGATCGGCCGGCGACAGCACGGAAAGGATAGCCAGCGCCACCCGCGGCCCCACCGCCTGGACGGTGTTCAGCAGGCGGAACCAGCCGCGCTCATCGGCATCGGCGAAGCCGAACAGGGCGATCGAGTCCTCCTTCAGCCGCGGCTCGATCAACAGGCTGGCCGCCCCGCCCGGCGGCGGCAGGCGGGCCGCCGTGCGCGCCGACACCTGGACCAGATAGCCGACGCCGGCAACGTCGAGGATCACCCCCTCCGCCTCCTTGGCATCGATCCGCCCGGTCAGCTTCGCGATCATGCCGGCACCTTCAGCCAGACCCGGCTGGTGCCGGCGAAATGGGCGTGGCAGATGGCGACGGCCAGCGCGTCGGCGGCATCGTCGGCCACCTCGCCGGCGGTCGGCAGCAGGCGCCGCACCATCAGCGCCACCTGGTGCTTTTCCGCATGCCCCGCCCCCACCACCGACTTCTTCACCCGGTTGGGCGCGTATTCGCTGACCGGCAGGCCGATCAGCGCCGGCGCCAGCAGCACCGCCCCGCGCGCCAGGCCCAGCTTCAGCGTCGATTCCGGGTTCTTGTTCACGAAGGTCTCCTCGGCCGCCGCCTGGTCCGGGCGGAACTCGGCCAGGATCGCCGCCACGCCGCGGTGAAGCTGGACCAGCCGCTCGGCGATCGTCGCCTTGCCGTCCGACTGCACCACGCCATGGGCAACATGGCTCAGCCGGCTGCCGGCAACATCGATCACGCCCCAGCCCGTGTGGCGCAGGCCGGGATCGAGGCCGAGCACACGCAGGGCGCCGGGCGCGGTCACGCGGTCAGCCGCTGCATCACGTCCTCGGCGATCTCGAAGTTCGCCGCGACCGTCTGCACATCGTCGTGGTCGTCCAGCACCTCCATCAGCTTCAGGAGCCCGGCCGCGTGCTCCTCGTCGACCGCGACCGCGTTCTGCGGTCGCCACACCAGGCCGGCCCGGCTGGCCGGGCCGAAGCGGGCCTCCAGCGCCTCGCGCAGGGCAGCGAAATTCTCGACCGCGGCGGTCACCAGATGGCCGTCCTCGCCGCTCTCCACATTGTCGGCGCCGGCCTCCAGCGCCGCCTCGAACATGGCATCGGGCGACGCCTTGTCGGCGGCATAGGCGATCTCGGCCACGCGGTCGAACATGAAGGACACGCTGTTGGTCTCGCCCAGCGACCCGCCATGCTTGCTGAAGGCGGCGCGGATGTCGGCGGCGGTGCGGTTGCGGTTGTCGGTCAGCGCCTCGACGATGATGGCAACGCCCCCCGGGCCATAGCCCTCGTAGCGCATCTCGAAGTAGTCGGCGCCATCCTCGCCGCCGGACGCGCGCCTGATCGCCCGGTCGATGGTGTCCTTGGGCATGTTGGCGTCGCGCGCGGCCACCATCGCGGCGCGCAGGCGCGGATTGGCCGACGGATCGGGATTTGCCTTCGCCGCGACGGTAAGCTCGCGGATCAGCTTGGTGAACACCTTCGCGCGCTTGGCGTCCTGGGCGCCCTTGCGGTGCATGATATTGGCGAACTGGGAATGGCCGGCCATCGTGGAATCCCGTGCAAGTCGGTGGGCAAACTACCAGATTTTGTGTTGTGGCGCACAACAAACCCCGCATATGACCTTCGCCGCAGCGGGCCGCGTGCCCGGCGATGAGGTATCATCCGGAAGGCTGAATCGCCAGATTGGCGTTTATCGCCCCAGGGATCGTTGATAAGTATACGAAAGAAGCGCCATCGGGCCCGGTATGGCACCGCGCCCGGATGCGGGCAAGGGAAAGGGAATGTCGGGCTATCGTCTGGACAGGCTCTGGGTCCTCATCGTCGACGACAACCAGTCGATGCGCTCGCTGGTGCGCACCGTGCTGGAGGCGCTCGGCGTGCGCAACATCATCGAGGCCCGCGACGGCGAGCACGCGATCGAGAAGATCACGCGCCAGGAAGTGAACCTGATCATCACCGACTGGGTGATGGACGAGATGGACGGGCTGCAGCTCACGCGCTGGGTGCGCAACGAGGCCGGCAGCCCCGATCCCTATGTGCCGATCATCATGCTGACCGGCCACACCGACCGGGCCAAGGTGATGGAGGCGCGCGACGCCGGCGTCACCGAATTCATGGCCAAGCCGGTCTCGGCCAAGGCGCTCTACAGCCGGATGGTGGCGATCATCGAGAACCCGCGGCCCTTCGTGAAGACGGACAATTATTTCGGCCCCGACCGCCGGCGCAAGAACATGCCCTACCAGGGCCCCGACCGGCGCAAGCAGATCGAAGAAGACGAAGATGACGGCGCCCCGACGCGCCGCGCGGGAGCAGCGTGATGGCGCGCAAGATTGAGGTCATCCACCCGCCGAACAAGGTGCGTTCCCTGGTCGGCGGCGGTGGCGCCAAGGGGGGGCTTGACCCCGCCGCCCTGGCCCGGGCCGAGGCGGCGCTGGAACGGGTGCAGGAGGCGATCGATTTCGCCAGCACCAGCGAGCCCGACATGCAGGCACTCACCGAGGCGCTGGCCGCGCTCGCGCCGGGGCAGGCGGCGGGCGAGGGCGCGGCGCGCCGGCTCTACCGCATCACCCACGACCTGCGCGGCCAGGGCGGCAATTTCGGCTATCCGCTGGTCACCCGCATCGGCAGTTCGCTGTGTCGCTTCCTGGAGGCGCGCGCCACCCTGGGCAAGGCCGACATCGACATCCTGCGCGCCCATGTCGACGCGCTGCGCGCCATCCTGCGCAACCGCCTCAAGGGGGATGGCGGCAAGATCGGGCTGCAGATCGCCGAGGAGCTGGAAGTTCTGGTCGACGACGCCATCAATCCCTGAGCACCGGTCCGCCAGATGCCGCGCTTTGCCGCCAATATCGGCTTCCTGTTCACCGAGTACCCGTTCCTCGACCGTTTCGCGGCCGCCGCCGCTGCCGGCTTCCAGGCGGTGGAATACATGTCGCCCTACGACTACCGGCCGGAGGTCATGGCGGGGCTGCTGCGCCAGCACGGCCTGCGGCAGGTGCTGATCAACTCGCCGGCCGGCGACTGGGCGGCCGGCGAGCGCGGCACCGCGGCCCCCGCCGGCCGCACCGCCGAGTTCCGCGACGGCA
>CAZEQG010000413.1:0-3283 GCA_964514295.1 uncultured Alphaproteobacteria bacterium | reverse complement strand
GCGGTGGATGCCCTCATGCATTGCGGGCCGGCGGGCGCCCGCCGGCTGCTGGAGGGGCAGGGGTGAGCGCGGCCCTGCGCCTGCACATCGGCGGCCAGGTCCGTGCCGCCGGCTGGACCGTGGTCGACGCGCTGCCGGGCCCGGCGGTCGACATCGTCGGTGACTTCCGCGACCTTGGCTTCCTTCGCGACGGTGCGGCGGTGGAGATCTATGCCAGCCACGTGCTGGAGCATCTCGACTATCAGGGCGAGCTGCCCCGGGCCCTGGCGGAATGCCGGCGGGTGCTGGCGCCGGGCGGGCTGCTGAAGGCCAGCGTGCCGGATCTGGTGACGCTGAGCAGCCTGATCGCCGATAGCCGGACCACGCCGGACGAGCGCTTCGCCCTGATGCGCATGCTGTTCGGCGGCCAGACCGATGCCTTCGACTATCACAAGGTCGGTCTCGACTATGCCATCCTCGGCGGCTTCCTGATGCAGGCCGGCTTCTCCGCGCTGCGCCGGGTGGCCGATTTCGGCCTGTTCGCCGATTCCAGCCGCCTCGCCTTCAAGGGCGTGCCGATCAGCCTGAATATCGAAGCCCGCGCTTGACGGATCGCCCGCCGGCCGCTACAAGCCCGCGACTTGCGCCGGGCCTGCCCCGCGCGCCACTCGATGGGTGTTGCCATGCCTCGCCAGTGCGTGATTACCGGAAAGACCCCGATCACCGGGAACAATGTCAGCCACGCGAACAATCGGACGCGCCGGCGCTACCTGCCGAACCTGCAGGAGACCGACGTGCTGAGCGACGTGCTGGGGCCCGTGCGCCTGCGCCTGACCCCGCGCGGCATGAAGACGATCGAGCACAATGGCGGCCTGGATGCCTTTCTGCTGACCACCAAGCCGGCCCGGCTGACGGTCGAGGCGAAGGCCCTGAAGCGCCGGCTGCAGGCCGCCATCGCCAAGCGCGAGGCCAAGACCGCCGCCTGAGCCTGCCTGGCCCAGCCCGGCCCGAAGCAAGCCCGCGCCCGCCGCGGGCTTTTTCGTTACTGCACGCAGCGCGGGAGCGCCATCATGGGCTGGGACCTGGTGATCTTTGACTGCGACGGGGTGCTGATCGAAAGCGAGGCGGTGGCCTGCGAGGTGGAAGCGGCGGCGCTGACCCGCGCCGGCTATCCGGTGACCGCGACCGCGATCATGGACCGCTTCCTTGGCCTGTCCATGGCCAAGATGTTCTCGCTGATCGAGGCCGAGATGGGGCGGCCGCTGCCGGCCGGCTTCGCCGAGGCGCTGGAGGAAGAGACCCGCCAGGCGATGCGCGAGAGGCTGACGGCGGTGGCGGGCGTGGAAAGGGCGATCGGGGCCGCGCCGCGGCGCTGCGTTGCCTCCTCCAGCCGGCCGGAGCGCCTGGAATTCTCGCTCGGGCTGGTCGGCCTCTATGACCGCTTCCTGCCGCACGTCTACAGCTCCACCATGGTTGCCCGCGGCAAGCCGGCGCCCGACCTTTTCCTGCATGCGGCCAGCCGCCTGGGTGCTGATCCCCGGCGCTGCGCGGTGATCGAGGACAGCCCCAACGGGATCCGCGCCGCCCGCGCCGCGGGGATGATGGCGATCGGCTTTTCCGGCGGCCGCCACTGCCGGCCGGGCCATGCCGGAAAGCTGGCGGCGGCCGGGGCCGAGCTTCTGTGCGCGGACATGGAACAGGTCGCCCGGCTGCTGCTAAGCTGCGCGCCATGAGCGCCGCCGGCCTGACCGTCCTCGACCATCCGCTGATCCAGCACAAGCTGTCGCTGATGCGCCGGCGGCACACCGAAACCATCAAGTTCCGCGCCCTGCTGAAGGAAATCTCGCTGCTCATGGGCTATGAGCTGACCCGCTCGCTGCCGATGACGACCGAGGCGATCGAAACCCCGATGGCGGCGATGGATGCGCCGGTGATCGAGGGCAAGAAGCTGGCGGTGGTGGCGATCCTGCGCGCCGGGCTCGGCATGCTGGACGGGCTGCTGGAACTGGTGCCCGCCGCCCGCGTCGGGCATGTCGGGCTCTACCGCGACCACGACACGAAGCTGCCGGTCGAGTATCTGGTGAAGCTGCCGGACCCGGCCGGGCGGCTGTTCATCCTGTGCGATCCCATGCTGGCGACCGGCAACTCGGCGGTGCATGCGGTCGATGTGCTGAACCGCCACGGCGTGCCCGACGAGCGCATCCGCTTTATGGCCCTGGTCTCCGCCCCGGAGGGGGTGGCGCGCTTCCATGCCGCCCACCCGCAGGTGCCGGTGTGGACGGCCGCCCTCGACAGCCATCTGGACGAGCGCGCCTATATCGTGCCCGGCCTGGGCGACGCCGGCGACCGGCTCTACGGTACCAGGTAGCCGGCGGCGGGACGGTTCAGTCCGCAGCCGCCGCCAGCCGGCGGCCGGCACGGGCGGCACAGGCATCAAGGAAGGCATCGAACAGCGGGGCCGACACGGCACCCGCCGGGTCCGGCCATTCCGGATGCCACTGGAAGCCCATCTGGAAGGTGGTGGCGCCGGTCACGCTCACCGCCTCGACGATGCCATCGGGGGCCACGGCCTCCACCGTCAGGCCGGGGGCCAGGCGATCGATGCCCTGGCCGTGGAGGGAGTTCACCAGCACCTCCTCCTGGCCCAGCAGGCGGTGCAGCCGGCCGCCCGGCGTGATCCGCACCGGATGGGCGACGCGGTACTTCTCGCGCAGCGTCACGTCCTTGCGCGAGCGGTGGTCGAAGCGGCCTTCGAGCGCATGGACCCGCTGGTGGAGGCTGCCGCCGAGCGCCACGTTCAGCTCCTGGATGCCGCGGCAGATGGCGAACACCGGCAGCCCGGCCTTCACGCAGGCGCGGATCAGCGGCAGTGTCGTCATGTCGCGGGCCGGATCATGGGGACCGGCGTCCTGGTCCTCGCCCTCATAGTGGCGCGGCTCGACATTCGACGGGCTGCCGGTCAGCAGCAGCCCGTCCAGCAGGCGGACATAGGCGGCGGCGTCCAGCCGCTCGCCGAGGGCCGGGATCAGCACCGGCAGCGAGCGGCCGACCACCGGCGTCACGTATTTGTCGGTGACGTTGTGGACCGGAAGCTCGACCGGCACCTTCAGGCAGGCCGGGATGCCGATCACGGGAAGCGGGTTCATGGCGCGCTCGGGTCTTCCGTTACCGTGGCGGATGCGACCATATAAGCCGCCATGGACGCCGTGGTCGAGATGCTGTCGCTGAAGACGCCGCTGGTGGCCGGCTGGATCGTGCTGCTGGCGGCGGCGGCGCGCCTGGCCCCGGCGGCCCGGCGCCCGGC
>CAZEQG010000412.1:0-3292 GCA_964514295.1 uncultured Alphaproteobacteria bacterium | reverse complement strand
CGCGCCGTGCTGCCGGCGGGCTGCCGGGCGGCGGTGCTGGGGCTGCCCTTCGATTGCGGCGTCCACCCCTTCCGGGTCGGCAGCCGCGACGGGCCGGCGGCGATCCGTGCCGCCTCGCGCCTGGTGCGGACCTACAATCCCGATGGCGCCGATTTCGATCCGGTCACCCGGCTGGCCCTGGCCGATGCCGGCGATGTCGAACTGACGCCCGGGCGGATCGGGGAGGCGCTGCCGCGCATCGAGGCGGCGATGGCCCAGCTTCTGGCCCAGGGGGCGGTGCCGGTGACGATGGGCGGCGACGGCTCGGTCAGCCTGCCCCAGCTCCGCGCGCTGGCGGCCGTGCATCCGGGGCTGGTCTCGGTGCACATCGATTCGCACACCGACACCTACCCCTATGTCGAGAGCGACCGCTACAACGCCGCGACCCAGTACACCCACGCCGCCCAGGAAGGGCTGATCGAGACCGGACGGTCCTTCCACATCGGCCTGCGCGGGCCGACCTCGATCCCCGGCATCTACGCCCATACCCGCCAGCACGGCTACAAGCTGATCCCGCTGGCAGCCCTGCTGGAGCGCGGCATCGTCGATGTGGCGGCCGAGCTGCGGGAGGTGATCGGCGACCGGCCGGTGCATCTGTGCTTCGACATGGATGTCTTCGATCCCTCCTGCGCGCCGGGCGTGGCGACGCCGGTCTGGGGCGGGCTGCTGGCGCGCGAGGGGCTGGCGCTGCTGCGTGCGCTGGCCGGGCTGAAGGTGGTGGCGGTGGACGTGAACACCGTCAGCCCGGCCCATGACGTGAACGGCCTGACCGCCAGCCTCGCCGCCCAGGTGCTCTATGAGGGGCTGGTGCTGGTCTGCCGGGCCCAGGGGCTGGACGCGCCCGAGATCGCCTGACGCTCAGTCGAACTCGAACAGGTCGGAAAGGAAGGATGACTTGCGCTTGCGGTAGGGCTGCTGCGGCTGGCCATGGCGGCTGTCGGCGCGCTCGCCCTGCCAGTGCGTCGCGGGGCGCTGCTCGGGCGCCGGATAGGCCGCGGCGCGGCGATCGGGCTCGCGGGGTGCGGCGGCCGCCGGGCCGGCCGAGCGCTCGATGATCTTGTCGAGTTCGCCGCGGTCGAGCCAGACGCCGCGGCAGGTCGGGCAGTAGTCGATCTCGATCCCGGCCCTGTCGGCCATCGACAGCGGCGTCTTGCACTGCGGACAAAGCATTGTGGCCTCTGGTCTGCTGCGTCGCGGTCGGAGGTGGCGCCCACACCGGCCAGCGGCAATCCGGGCTTGTCCTTACGCCAGGGTGGCGTAGCGGCCGGCGAAATAGAGCAGCGGCCGGCCCTCGCGATGGCGCAGCCCGGCGACCCGGCCGACGATGATCAGGTGGTCGCCGCCGGCATGCACGGCTTCCCGCCGGCAGTCGATGGCGGCAAGCGTGCCGGGCAGTATCGGTGCGCCGGTCACCAGCCTGTCGCAGTCCAGCCCGGCGAAGGGCGGGGCGGGGCAGGCGGCAAAACGCCGCGACAGCGCCTCCTGGTCCTCGGCCAGCACGTTCACGGCAAAGCTCGCGCAGCGCTGGAAGGCGGCCAGGCTGGAGGCGCCCCGGTCGATGCAGAACAGCACCAGCGGCGGGTCCAGCGACAGCGATGTGAATGAATTCACCGTGATCGCCGCCCCTTCGCCGCCATCCTCCGCGGCTGTGGTGACGACGCAGATGCCGGTGGCAAAGCGGCCGAGGGCGGCGCGGAACGCGGCCGGATCGATGGCGGGATCGCTGGTCATGACGGCACGCTTATAGCCCTGCGCCGGTCCGCCGCGCCATCCTTAGGCCCCAATCGTCGTGCCAGAATAGGCGAATTCGTGTAGCCTTGGAGCCGGACGGCAAGCGGTGAGGCGACCATGTTCGTGCTGCTGGGATGGGTTGGTGTCGTGGTCTGCTGCTTCGGCAGCTACATGGCCATGGGCGGCAAGCTGGGCGTGCTGTGGCAGCCCTTCGAGTTCACCCTGATCTTCGGCAGCGGCGTTTGCGCCTTCGTGGTGGCCAATCCGAAATACATGCTGGGCAAGACCGGCAAGATGATCGGGGTGGCGATGAAGGGGCCGAAGTATACCAAGGCCCATTACCTTGAGCTGCTGAGCCTGCTCTACGCCATCTTCAAGCTGGCCAAGACCAAGGGCATGCTGGCGATCGAAAGCCACGTCGAACGGCCGGAGGAAAGCTCGCTGTTCCAGGCCTTCCCACGCTTTGCGCACGATCATCATGCGCTGGTGTTCCTGTGCGACTATCTGCGGCTGATGACGCTCGGCACCGACAATCCGCACGAGATGGAATCGCTGCTGGACGAGGAGCTGGAGGTCCATCACACCGAGGAGGTTAATATCGCCACCGCCGTGCAGACGATGGCCGACGGCCTGCCGGCGCTGGGCATCGTTGCCGCCGTGATGGGCGTGATCAAGACCATGGGCTCGATCACCGAGCCGCCGGAGGTGCTGGGCAAGCTGATCGGCGCCGCGCTGGTCGGCACCTTCCTGGGCGTGCTGCTGTGCTACGGCTTCGTTGGGCCGCTGGCCTCGGCGATCAAGAACACGATCGATGCCGATGCCAAGTATCTGGCCTGCATCAAGGCCGGGCTGATCGCCCATATGTCGGGCTATGCCCCGGCCGTGTCGGTCGAGTTCGCGCGGAAGGCGCTGCTCAGCCACACGAGGCCGACCTTCTACGAGGTCGAGGAGGCGGTGGCGGCGCTGCCGCCGGTCTAGGGCCGGAAGGTGGACGGGAGCTGAGGGAAGGACGGGAGAGCGCGCGCGATGGCGGGTGACAACCACGCCGAAACGATCATCAAGAAGGTCAAGAAGGGCGGCCATGGCGGTGCCCATGGCGGCGCCTGGAAGGTGGCCTACGCCGATTTCGTGACCGCCATGATGGCCTTTTTCCTGCTGATGTGGCTGCTGAACGCCACCACCCAGGAACAGAAGCTCGGCATCTCCAACTTCTTCGATCCGACGGCGATCTCGCGCTCCACCCGCTCGGGCGCGGGCGGCGTGCTCGGCGGCCAGACCCTGACGGTCGAGGGGGCGCAGAAGTCGGCCAGCTCGCCGCCGATGATGTCGGTGCCGGTGGTGGCACGGCCCAATGCCGAGCAGACCGACTCGATCGAGCCCGATTCCGATGATCCGCAGAACATCGAATCGAAGATGGGCAGCCTCGACAATGCCGGCGGCTCGCCCTTCGACAGGGCCGGCCGCGGCGCCCAGGCCGACGGCAACCCGCAGACCGGCCTCGGCGCCGGGCAGGGCGGCCGTG
>CAZEQG010000411.1:0-3299 GCA_964514295.1 uncultured Alphaproteobacteria bacterium | reverse complement strand
AGTGCCGGCGGCGGCTCGCTGGGCGGCTGACCGCCTTGCGCCGCGAGACCCTGGCGCCGCGCCCCGACTGGCCGGCGCGCTGCGAGGCGCTGGGCTTCCGTTTCCACCATGTGGACGGGCAGCCCTACTGGAACGAGGCCGCCTGCTACCGTTTCACCGAGGCCGAGATCGACGCCCTGGAGGAGGCCGCCAACGCCCTGCATGGCCTGTGCCTGGAGGCGCTGGACTGGGCGGTGGAGAATGACCGGCTGGCCCCCTTCGGCATTCCGGCCGAATGGCATGGGGCGGTGAAGGCGAGTTGGCGCGCCCGCGAGCCTTCGCTCTACGGCCGCTTCGACCTGTGCTTCGACGGCGAGGGGCCGCCCAAGCTGCTGGAATACAATGCCGAGACGCCGACCGCGCTGATGGAGGCGGCGGTGGTGCAGTGGCAGTGGCTGGAGGAGGTGGCGCCCGCCGCCGACCAGTTCAACTTGATCCACGAGGCGCTAGTGGATGCCTGGCGGGCGATCCCGGCCGGGGGGCCGGTGCATCTGGCCTGCCTGCGCGGCTCGGCCGAGGATGCCGGCACCATCGAGTACATGGCCGATGCGGCGGCGCAGGCCGGCCACGAGACCCGCCTGCTCTATGTCGACGAGATCGGCTGGCAGGCTGCCGCCGGCCGCTTCGTGGATGGCGAGGACCGGCCGATCGGCACCCTGTTCCGCCTCTACCCCGGCGAGATGATGCTGGCCGATGAGGGCGCGGCCAATCTGGCGACAGCCGGCATCCGGCTGATCGAGCCGCTGTGGAAGCTGCCGCTGTCGAGCAAGGGGCTCTTGAGCCTGCTGTGGCACCTGTTTCCCGACCACCCGAACCTGCTGCCGGCCTTCCACGATCCGGCGCCGCTCGGCGGCAGTTTCGTGGCCAAGCCGCTTTACGGCCGCGAGGGCGCCAACCTGACCATGGTGCAGGACGGACGGACGGTGCTGGAGACCCCCGGCCCCTATGGCGGCGGGGGCTTCGTGTTCCAGGCCCTGCAGCCGCTGCCGGTGTTCGACGGCCGGCACGCCCTGGTCGGCGCCTGGATCGTCGGCGGCAAGGCCTGTGGCATCGGCATGCGCGAGGACAGCGGGCCGATCACCAGCAATTCCAGCCGCTTCGTGCCCCACCTGTTCGAATAGGCGCCCGCCGCAACCGACCCTTCGGAGACCGCCATGGACTTTACCGCGCTGCCCGTCGGCATCTTCGCCTTCCTGGAGTATTTCGTCCTCTCCGCCATTGCGCTGATCGTCTACATGGCGATCTATCTGCGCCTGACGCCCTATCACGAGTTCAAGGAGATCGCGGCGGGCAACCAGGCTGCCGCCTGGTCGCTGTCGGGCTCCATGCTGGCCTATGCGCTGCCGCTGGCGATGGCGGTCAGCCAGTCGGTCAGCCTCGGCGACTTCCTGGTCTGGGCCGGGCTGGCGCTGGGGGTGCAGCTTGTGGTGCTGCTGGTGGTGGGGCTGCTGCTGCCCTTCCGCAAGCTGATCGAGGCCGGCAATGCCGGGGCCGGCCAGTTCCTGGCCGCCGCCCATCTCGCCGGCGGCTTGTTGAATGCCGCCGCGATGAGCTATTGAGGCAGCCATGATCACCCGACTGCTCGCCCTCCTGGGGCTGCTCGCCCTCGCCCAGCCTGCCGCCGCGCAGGACCGCGAGAACCTGCTCTATCTCGATCTCGCCCAGGGAAGGGTGGTGATCCAGCTCCGCCCCGACCTGGCCCCGGCCCATGTCGCCCGGATCAAGGACCTGGCCCGGCAGGGCTTCTACGACGGGCATGTGTTCCACCGGGTGATCGATGGCTTCATGGCCCAGACCGGCGATCCGACCGGCACCGGGCGCGGCGGCTCCGGGCGCAAGCTCGCCGCCGAGTTCAGCCGCACCCCCTTCGAGCGCGGCGTGCTCGGCATGGCCCGCTCGCAGGACCCCAACAGCGCCGACAGCCAGTTCTTCATCATGTTCCGCGCCGCGCCGCACCTGAATGGCCAGTACACGGTGTGGGGCCAGGTGATCGACGGCATGCAGCACGTCGACAAGATCAAGCGTGGCGAGCCGCCGCGCGATCCCGACCGCATCGTCAGGCTGCGGGTGGCCGCCGACGTGAAGGACTGAGGCGGTCGCGAAGGGCCGGGTGCGGCGCCGCCGCCTGGCTCAGCCCTGAAGCGTTTCCCACATCTGCCGGTCCCGCTCGGCCGTCCACACCGTCGGGTGGTCGATGCCGGAGGCTTCATCGAAGGCCCTCGACACGTTGAAGGGCAGGCAGTGCTCGTAGATCGCAAAGCTGGCGAAGCGCGGGTCCATGGCCTCGCGCACGGCAGCGAAGGTGTCCTTCAGGCCCAGCCCCCGGGCGACCGCGAGATCGGCGGTGCCGTAGAGCGTGGTCACGAAGTCGCGGGTCATCACGATCGCCTCGCGCACCTGGGTCGGCGTGGTCAGCGCATCGCCCCGCCCCGGCACCAGGGCGCGCGGCGCAAAGCTGCGGATCGCCTCCAGCGTGCGCGGCCAGGCGCGCAGATGCGCATCCCCGCAGTAGCAGGCCGAGTGGTACTCGACCAGGTCGCCGGAGAACATGACCCCGGCATCCGGCACCCAGGCCACCACATCGCCCGCCGTGTGGCCGGCCCCCAGATGCAGCAGCCTTACCTCGCGCCGGCCGAGGTACACCGACATGCCGCTCTCGAAGGTCAGGCTGGGCCAGGTCAGCCCGGGCGGGATGCTGTCCAGGCCGCGGAACAGCCGCGGGAAGCGGCCGATCTCTGAGGCCTTGTCGGCCTCCCCGCGCTCGGCGATCAGCGCCCGCGTGGCGTCCGACGCGATGATCGCGCCGGCGCCATAGGCCGAGGCGCCGAAGACGCGGACCGCGTGATAGTGGCTCAGCACCAGGTGGCGGATCGGCTTGTCGGTGACCTGCCGCACCCGGGCGATCACATCGCCCGCCATGGCCGGTGTCGCCTGGGCGTCGATCACGATGCAGCAGTCGTCGCCGACGATGATGCCCGAATTGGGGTCGCCCTCGGCGGTATACGCGTAGAGGCCGGGGCCGATCTCGGCGAAGGTGACGCGCTTGTCGGCGAGGTCGGCGGTCGAGGCGAAGGCGGTCATGGCGCGGGCCCGTGTCCTGTGGGTTGTGGCGGATGCCGGCGTCAGCCGCGGGCCTGGCGCCAGACGGCGCGCACCCGCTCGGCCGGGATGGCGGGGGCGCTGCGGCCGAGGCGGCCGGTGGTGGTGGTGGCGGCGAGCAGCGCGTTCCAGATCGCTTCCTCGGTCGCCTCGACAGCGGC
>CAZEQG010000410.1:0-3301 GCA_964514295.1 uncultured Alphaproteobacteria bacterium | reverse complement strand
GCTGGCCGAGGCGGCGGCCGCCGCCGCGCTCGATCCCGGCCTGCCGATCCGTGCCGCCCTCGGCCTGGCGCCGCTGATCGGCCATCTTGAAGGGCGGCTGGAGCTGGCCGCCGCGATTGCCGCCGGCCAGGCCGAGACCCGGCAATACGCCAAGCGGCAGGCAACCTGGTTCCGTCACCAGATGGCCGATGCGCTGGTGGTGCATGAGCAATATTCGGAAAGTGCATGGCTGGAAATCTTTCCGAAAATTCGCCAATTCGTGTTGACCCACGGCCGCTGCTCCCACTAGGGTGCGGCTCCTTTTTTCCGGGATGACGTGCGATGACCGACCAGGAGACGATGACGGGCGCCGCCCTGCTGCTGCGAGCCTTGCAGGAGCAGGGGGTGGAAGTGATCTTCGGCTACCCCGGCGGGGCGGTGCTGCCGATCTACGACGAGCTGTTCAAGCACAACTGGGTGCGCCACATCCTGGTGCGCCACGAGCAGGCGGCCGTGCACGCGGCCGAGGGCTACGCGCGTTCCACCGGCAAGGTCGGGGTGGTGCTGGTGACCAGCGGCCCGGGCGCGACCAACGCGGTCACCGGCCTTACCGACGCGCTGATGGATTCGATCCCGATCGTCTGCCTGACCGGGCAGGTGCCGACCCACCTGATCGGCAACGATGCGTTCCAGGAGGCCGATACCACCGGCATCACCAGGCCCTGCACCAAGCACAACTACCTGGTCAAAGACGTCAGGGACCTGTGCCGCACCGTGCATGAAGCCTTCCATGTCGCCGCCAGCGGCCGGCCCGGCCCGGTGGTGATCGACCTGCCCAAGGACGTGCAGTTCGCCAGCGCCCCCTATACGCCGAAGGAGGCGGTGCGCCACAAGAGCTACAATCCGCCGCGCAAGGCCGATCCCCGCCGCATCGCCGAGGCGGTGGAGCTGCTGGCCAAGGCCAAGCGGCCGATCATCTATGGCGGCGGCGGCATCATCAATTCCGGGCCGCTGGCCGCCGAGCTGGTGACGAAGTTCGTGCGCACGACCGGCTTCCCCTGCACCCTGACGCTGATGGGGCTGGGCGCGGTGCCCGCCGGCGACCCGCATTTCCTCGGCATGCTCGGCATGCACGGCACTTACGAGGCGAACCTCGCCATGCACCACGCCGACGTGATGCTGTGCGTCGGCGCCCGCTTCGACGACCGGGTCACCGGCCGGCTCAACGCCTTTGCCCCCAATGCCCGCAAGATCCACATCGACATCGACCCCAGCTCGATCAACAAGAACGTGCGCGTCGAGGTGGCCGTGGTCGGCGATGTCGCCAGCGTGATGGAGGATATCCTGGCCCTGTGGGCCGAGCGCCAGATCGAGCCCGACGGCAAGGCGCTGGCCGCCTGGTGGAAGCAGATCGATGCCTGGAAGGCGCGGGACTGCCTGCGCTACGAGAAGTCCGACAAGGTGATCAAGCCGCAATATGCGATCCAGCGGCTCTATGAGATGACGCGCGACCGCGGCGACAAGGTGTTCATCACCACCGAGGTCGGCCAGCACCAGATGTGGGCCGCCCAGTTCTTCAAGTTCGAGAAGCCGAACCGCTGGCTGACCTCCGGCGGGCTCGGCACCATGGGCTACGGGCTGCCGGCCGGGATGGGCGTGCAGATCGCCCATCCCGACGCGCTGGTGGTGGACATCGCCGGCGAAGCCTCGATCCTGATGAACATCCAGGAGATGTCGACGCTGGCGCAGTACCGGCTGCCGGTGAAGGTGTTCATCCTGAACAACCAGTGGATGGGCATGGTGCGCCAGTGGCAGGAGCTGATCCATGGCGGGCGCTATTCGGAGAGTTACACCGAGGCGCTGCCCGATTTCGTGAAGCTGGCCGAAGCCTTCCATGCCAAGGGCCTGCGGGCGACCAAGGTGGCGGAGCTGGACGGCGTGATCGCCGAGATGCTGGCCACGGACGGGCCGGTGATCGCCGACATCTGCGTCGACCAGAAGGAGAACTGCTTCCCCATGATCCCCTCGGGCGCGGCGCATAACGAAATGCTGCTGGGGCCGGCGGACCGGGCGCAGTCGCAGGTATCCGAGGAAGGGATGGTGCTGGTCTGATGGCCGCCGCCGCTACGGCCGCCGAGGTGGCGCGGCACACCATCGCGGTGCTGGTGGACAACGAGCCGGGCGTGCTCGCCCGCGTCATCGGGCTGTTCTCCGGCCGCGGCTACAACATCGAAAGCCTGACCGTGGCCGAGGTGGACACGGCCGCAGGGCTGTCGCGGATCACCGTGGTCACCTCCGGCACGCCGATGGTGATCGAGCAGATCAAGGCGCAGCTCGACCGGCTGGTGCCGGTGCACAAGGTGGCCGACCTCACCATGGAGGGCCCGCACGTGGAGCGCGAGCTGGCCCTGGTGAAGGTGTGCAACAGCGGCCAGAACCGGGTGGAGGCGCTGCGCATCGCCGACATGTTCCGGGCACGGGCCATCGATTCGACGCTGGCATCCTTCGTGTTCGAGCTGACCGGCGCCCCTTCCAAGCTCAACGCCTTCATCGCGCTGATGCAGGCGCTGGGGCCGGTGGAGGTGACACGCACCGGCGTGCTGGCGATTGCCAGAGGGGCGGAGATCACCATGCCCGCCGCGGGGGATTGAGGAAAGACGCCACCGGGCGATGACTGGCCGCCAGGGGCGGCTGACGGATAGATGAAAGGGCAAGGATATGCGTGTCTATTACGATCGCGACTGCGACGTGAACCTGATCAAGGACAAGAAGATCGTCATCGTCGGCTATGGCAGCCAGGGCCATGCCCATGCCAACAACCTGAAGGACAGCGGCTGCAAGTCGGTGACGGTGGCGCTGCGCCCGGGTTCGCCCACGGCCAAGAAGGCCGAGGCCGCCGGCTTCACCGTGAAGAGCGCGGGCGAGGCGGCCAAGAACGCCGATCTGGTGATGGTGCTGACGCCCGACGAGCTGCAGGGCGACCTGTGGCGCGACGAGCTGAAGCCCAACATGCGCGAGGGCTCCGCCATCGCCTTCGCGCATGGCCTCAACGTGCATTTCAACCTGATCGAGCCGCGCCCCGACATGGACGTGTTCATGATCGCACCCAAGGGCCCCGGCCACACGGTGCGCAGCGAATACCTCCGCGGCGGCGGGGTGCCGTGCCTGATCGCGGTGGCGCAGAACGCTTCGGGCGTGGCCCAGGAGATCGCCCTGTCCTATGGGGCTGCGATCGGCGGCGGGCGCGCCGGCATCATCGAGACCAGCTTCAAGGAGGAGTGCGAGACCGACCTGTTCGGCGAGCAGGTGGTGCTGTGCGGCG
>CAZEQG010000409.1:0-3303 GCA_964514295.1 uncultured Alphaproteobacteria bacterium | reverse complement strand
GGGACGTCGGCGCCCGTGCCGGCGCCCGCTTCTTCGTGTCGCCGGGCAGCACGGCCGGGCTGCTGCGAGCGGCCGCCGGCATGGCCTTCCTGCCGGGCGTGGCCACCGCCTCCGAGGCGATCGCGGCCCTGGAGGCAGGCTTCCGGGTGCAGAAGTTCTTCCCCGTCGAACCGCTTGGTGGCCCTGCGGTGCTGGCTGCCCTGCACGGGCCGCTGCCGGAGATCCTGTTCTGCCCCACCGGCTCGATCCGCTTCGACAAGCTGGAGGGCTATTTCCGCCTGGCGAACCTGGTGGCGGTGGGCGGCACCTGGGTGGCGCCGGCCGATGCCATCCGCGCCGGGGACTGGGCGCGCATCACCGCCCTTGCCCGCCAGACCCGCGAGGCGATCGACCGGTTGCGGCCGCGATGATCCGCCGCCTGCCGCTCACCCCCTTCGCCGACCAGAAGCCCGGCACCTCGGGGCTGCGCAAGAAGACGGCGGTGTTCCGCCAGCCCGGCTATCTTGAAGCCTTCGTGCAGGCGGTGCTCGACGCCATGCCCGGCAGCCGCGGGGCGACCGTGGTGCTGGGCGGTGACGGGCGGTTCTTCAACCGCGAGGCGATCGCCACCATCCTGCGCCTGCTGGCGGGCAATGGTGTGGCCCGGGTGCTGGTCGGCCGCCACGGCATCCTGTCGACGCCGGCCGCCAGCCACCTGATCCGCCGGCATGCTGCGGCCTTCGGCATCCTTCTTTCGGCCAGCCACAATCCCGGCGGGCCGGAGGGCGATTTCGGGGTGAAGGTGAACATCGCCAATGGCGGCCCGGCGCCGGAGGCCGTCACGGCGGCAATCCATGCCGCAACCCTGACGCTGCGCGAGGCGCGCCTGGCCGAAGGGCCGCTGCCCGACCTCGACCGGCTCGCCACCAGCCATCTGCTTGAGACCACGATCGAGGTGATCGACGGCGTTGCCGATTATGCCGGCCTGATGGAGCGCTGCTTCGATTTCGCACGCATCCGCACGCTGCTGCGCTCCGGCTTTCGCATCCGCTTCGATGCCATGAACGCGGTGACCGGCCCCTATGCCGTCGAGGTGCTGGAGCGCCGCCTGGGCGCACCTTCCGGCAGTGTCGTCAACGCCACGCCGCTGCCTGATTTCGGCGGCCTGCACCCCGATCCCAACCCGGTCCACTGCGCCGGGCTGGTGGCCGCGATGATGGCGCCCGATGCGCCCGATTTCGCAGCCGCCAGCGACGGCGATGGCGACCGCAACCTGATCCTCGGCCGGGGGATGGTGATCGGCCCTTCGGACAGCCTGGCGGTGCTCTGCGCCAATGCCGGGCTGGTGCCGCAATTTGCCGGCGGGCTGTCCGGCGTCGCGCGCTCCATGCCGACCAGCCGCGCGGTCGATGCGGTGGCGGCGGCGCTGGGCATCCCCTGCTACGAGACGCCGACCGGCTGGAAGTTCTTCGGCAACCTGCTCGATGCCGGGCGGGTCGGCCTGTGCGGCGAGGAAAGCGCCGGCACCGGCGGCGACCACGTGCGCGAGAAGGACGGGCTGTGGGCCGTGCTGTTCTGGCTGAATCTGCTGGCGGTGCGGGGCAGCTCCGTGGCGGCGGTGATGACATCGCACTGGCGCCGCTTCGGCCGCCACTACTATGCCCGCCACGATTACGAGGCGCTCGACGCCGGGCTTGCCGGCCGGCTGATCGAGGATCTGCGCGCCGTGCCGGGGGCGGAGGATTTCGCCTACACCGACCCGGTCGACGGCTCGGTCAGCGCCGGCCAGGGGCTGCGCCTGGTGGAGGGGGGGCGCCGGCTGGTGTTCCGCCTGTCCGGCACCGGCACCGAGGGAGCGACCTTGCGGGTCTATCTTGAGCGCTTCGAGCCTGCCGATATCGCCCTCGATCCGGCTGCGGCGCTGGCCCCGCTGGCCGCCCGCGCCGATGCCCTGGCCGGCATCCGCGCCCGCACCGGCCGCGACGGCCCCACGGTGATCGCATGACCACGCCGCTGCACCGCTCGCCGCAATGGCGCGCCCTTCAGGGCTATGCCCGCGCCATGCGCCGGGTGCGCCTGGCCGACCTGTTCGCCAACGACCCGCGCCGGGCCGAAAGCTTCTCGATGGAGGTCGACGAGCTGTTCGCCGACTATTCCAAGACCCATCTGATCGGGCCCCTGCGCGACGAGATGATGATGCTGGCCGAGGCCACGGGCGTGCCCGAGCGCATCGAGGCGATGTTCGCCGGCCAGCCGATCAACGTGTCGGAGGGGCGGGCGGTGCTGCATGTGGCGCTGCGCGCCGGGGACCGCGCCGAGGTGGTGGCCGAGCGCGCGAGGCTGCGGGACTTCGTGGAGGCCGCCCATGCCGGGCAGCTGGAAGGGGCGGCCGGCCGGCCGCTGCGCCAGGCCGTGGCCATTGGCATCGGCGGGTCGGAGCTGGGGCCGCATCTGGTCAGCGATGCGCTGGCGCCGGTCCAGGGCGGCTTTCCGGTGCGCTTCGTCGGCAATGTCGATCCGGCCGACCTGGCCGCCGGCCTCGCCGGGCTTGACCCGGCCGAGACATTGCTGATCGTCGCCTCCAAGTCCTTTACCACCCAGGAAACCATGGCCAATGCCCGGGCCGCCCGGGCCTGGCTGGTGGCGGCTCTGGGCGCGGACGCACCGGCCCGCCACATCGTTGCCCTGTCGACCGACAAGGCCCGATGCGCGGAGTTCGGCATTCCGGCCGAGCGCGTGTTCGGCTTCTGGGACTGGGTCGGCGGCCGCTATTCGGTGTGGTCGGCGATCGGCCTGCCGGCGGCGCTCGCCATCGGCTGGCCCGCCTTCCAGGGGCTGCTCGACGGGGCGGCGGCGATGGACCGTCATTTCCGCTCGGCGCCGCTGCCGCGCAACCTGCCGGTGCTGCTGGGGCTGCTGCGCGTCTGGTACAGCAATTTCCAGAAGGCGGAGGCTTTCGCCATCCTGCCCTATTCCTACCGCCTGCGCCGCTTTGCCGCCTGGCTGCAGCAGGTCGACATGGAATCGAACGGCAAGGGGGTGGGGCTGGACGGCCGCCGCCTGCGCTGGAAGAGCGGCCCGGTGGTGTTCGGCGAGCCCGGCACCAATGCGCAGCACGCCTTCATGCAGCTCGTCCACCAGGGCACCAGGCTGACGCCGGTCGACATCATCGTGCCGCGCCGCCCCCTGCCGGAGGATGCCGGGGCCGACGAGGACGGCCGCCACCGCCTGCTGGTGGCCAATGCCCTGGCCCAGGCCGAGGCGCTGATGCGCGGCCGCAGCCTGGTCGAGGCGCGGCGCCTGCTGCGCGCGGATGGCGTGGCC
>CAZEQG010000408.1:0-3320 GCA_964514295.1 uncultured Alphaproteobacteria bacterium | reverse complement strand
CCGCGAGGGCACCGTGCTGACCGATGCCGCCGGCCGCCCGGTCGGCACCATCACCAGCGGCGGCTTCGGCGCCAGCGCCGGCGGGCCGGTTGCTATGGGCTATGTCGAGGCTGGTCTCGCCGCCCCCGACACCGCGCTGAACGCGCTGGTGCGCGAGGTGCCGCGCCCGTGCCGCGTCGCCGCCCTGCCCTTCGTCCCCCATCGCTACCACCGCGGCTGAAAGGAATGCCCGTCATGGCCGAACTGCGCTTCACCCAGGACCACGAATGGATCGCCGTCGAGGGCGGCACCGGCACCGTCGGCATCACCGACTACGCGCAAGGCCAGCTCGGCGACGTGGTCTATGTCGAGGTGCCGGAGGCCGGCCGCAGCCTGCGCAAGGGCGATGCGGCGGCGACGGTCGAATCGGTCAAGGCCGCCTCGGAGGTCTATGCCCCGGTCTCCGGCACCGTCACCGAGGGCAATCCGGCGCTGGCCGGGGAGCCGGCGCTGGTCAACAGCGCCGCCGAGGGCGAGGGCTGGTTCTTCCGCCTGGCCCTGGCCGACCCGGCCGAGCTCGACGGGCTGATGACGCGGGCGCAGTACGACGACTTCGTGAAGGGGCTCTAGGGCGATGCGCTACCTGCCGCTGACGCCGGAGGACCGCCGCCAGATGCTGGCGGCGATCGGCGCCCCCTCGGTCGACGCCCTGTTCCGCGACGTGCCGGCGGCGGCGCGGCTGGCCGGCCCGGTCGATCTGCCCGCCCATCAGGGCGAGCTGGCGGTGGAGCGGCGGCTGACCGCCATGGCCGCGCGCAATCTTTCGGCCGGGGCGGTGCCCTTCTTCCTGGGGGCCGGCGCCTACCGCCACCATGTGCCGGCGGCGGTCGACCACCTGATCCAGCGTGGCGAGTTCATGACCTCCTACACCCCCTACCAGCCGGAGGTGAGCCAGGGCACGCTGCAGTATCTGTTCGAGTTCCAGACCCAGGTGGCGCTGCTGACCGGCATGGAGGTGGCCAACGCCTCGATGTATGACGGCGCCACGGCGGCGGCCGAGGCGGTGGCCATGGCCTGCCGGGTCACCCGCCGGTCGAAGGCGGTGATCTCGGGCGGCCTGCATCCGATGTACCGCGACGTGGTGGCGATGCAGGGCCGCTACCTCGGCCAGTCCGTGACGCTGGCCCCGGCCGATGCCATGGGCAGCGAGGAGCTGATCGAGGCGATCGACGCCGACACCGCCTGCGTGGTGGTGCAGAATCCCAGCTTCTTCGGCCATCTGCGCGATCTTTCGGAGCTGGCCGCGGCGGCCCATGCCAAGGGCGCGCTGCTGGTGGCGGTGGTCAGCGAGGCGGTGTCGCTGGGGGCGGTGACGGCGCCGGGCGACATGGGTGCCGACATCGTGGTCGGCGAGGGCCAGTCGATCGGCAATGGGCTGAACTTCGGCGGCCCCTATGTCGGGCTGTTCGCGACGCGCGAGAAGTTCGTGCGCCAGATGCCGGGCCGGCTGGTGGGGCAGACGGTGGATGCCGATGGCCGGCGGGGCTGGGTGCTGACCCTGTCGACGCGCGAGCAGCATATCCGGCGCGAGAAGGCGACCAGCAACATCTGCACCAATTCCGGCCTGTGCGCGCTGGCCTTCACCATCCACCTGTCGCTGCTCGGCGAGGCCGGGCTGCGGCGGCTTGCCGCCCTCAACCATGCCGCCGCCGTGCGCCTTGCCGGCAAGCTTCAGGCCGTGCCCGGCGTGGCGGTGCTGAACGACAGCTTCTTCAACGAGTTCACCATCGCGCTCGGCCTGCCGGCGGCGAAGGTGGCCTCCGAACTCGCCCGCCGGCGCATCCTCGGCGGCGTGCCGGTATCGCGCCTGTATCCGCGCGAGGAGGCGCTGTCGCGGCTGCTGCTGGTGGCGGCGACCGAGACCACGACGGAAGACGACATGGACGCGCTGTGCGCGGCACTCAAGGAGATCCTGGCATGACCGGCTGGAGCGCGGCCCTGGCCAATTTCGCCGGCGCCGGCGCCGGCGACGGCACCGGCCCGGGCACCATCTCGGGCAATCGCGGCCTGCAGATCGAGGAGCCGCTGATCTTCGAGCAGGGCGAGGACGGGCGCAGCGGCGTCGACCTGCCGGCGCCGCCGGCGGTCGAAAGCCATCTCGGCGGCCTTGCGCGCGCCGGCGCGATCGGCCTGCCGGGCCTGTCGGAGCCGCAGGTGGTGCGCCACTACACGCGCCTGTCGCAGAAGAACTATGCGATCGATGCCGGGCTCTACCCGCTCGGCTCCTGCACCATGAAGCACAACCCGCGCCTGAACGAGAAGATGGCTCGCCTGCCCGGCTTTACCGACCTGCACCCGCTGCAGCCGCAGGAGACGGTCCAGGGTGCCCTCGAACTGATGGACAGCCTGGCGCATTGGCTGAAGACGCTGACCGGCATGCCGGCGGTGGCCCTGTCCCCGGCCGCCGGCGCCCATGGCGAGCAATGCGGCATGCTGGCGATCCGGGCCGCGCTGGATGCCCGCAAGGAGCCGCGGCGCTGGGTGCTGGTGCCGGAATCGGCCCATGGCACCAACCCGGCGACGGCGGCGGCCTGCGGCTTCCTGGTCGACGCCATTCCGGCCGACGCGCGCGGGCGCGTCGATGTCGCGGCGTTCAAGGCGAAACTGGGTCCGGACGTGGCCGCGACCATGATCACCAACCCCAACACCTGCGGCCTGTTCGAGCCCGACCTGAAGGAACTGGCCGACGCCATGCACGCCGCCGGCGGCTATCTCTACTGCGACGGCGCCAATTTCAACGCCATCGTCGGCCGGGTGCGCCCCGGGGACCTCGGCGTCGACGCCATGCACATCAACCTGCACAAGACCTTCTCCACCCCCCATGGCGGCGGCGGGCCGGGCGCCGGGCCGGTGGTGCTGTCGGCAGCGCTGGCGCCCTTCGCCCCGGTGCCCTGGCTGGTCCATGGCGAGAACGGGCTGCGCCTGGTCGAGCACGCCGAGGGTGCCGCCGCCCGCTCGATCGGCCGGATGAAGGCGTTCCACGGCCAGATGGGCATGTTCGTGCGGGCCCTGACCTACATGATGAGCCATGGTGCCGATGGGCTGCGCCAGGCGGCCGAGGATGCCGTGCTGAACGCCAACTACCTGATGGCCTGCCTGTCCGACGTGATGACCCCGGCCTTCGAGGGGCCATGCATGCATGAGGCGCTGTTCGACGACCGTTTCCTCAAGGACAGCGGCGTGACCACCCTCGACTTCGCCAAGGCGATGATCGACGAGGGCTATCACCCGATGACGATGTATTTCCCGCTGGTCGTGCACGGCGCCCTGCTGATGGAGCC
>CAZEQG010000407.1:0-3322 GCA_964514295.1 uncultured Alphaproteobacteria bacterium | reverse complement strand
CGCCGTCTTGCTCGCCGCCACCCGCCTATGGGCCCAGTTTGAGTCCACGACCTAGAGCTTGCCGCCGGACAGGTCGGCCAGGGGGGTGAAGCCCGGCGCGTCCTCGGCGCCCGTCAGGATCGCATCGCCCAGGATCAGCCAGGCATGCGCCTCAAGCGCCCCCTCGCGCTTGCGCACGCCCAAGCGGATGACCCCGCCCCGGATGCCCCGCCGGATCAGCATCAGTTGCACCGCCACGGCGCGCACAAGGCAGGTGGGCCTCCAGGGCAATGCCGCCACGACCCTAAGGACGCGCCGCGCCAAAGCCTGCGCAGGGGCCACCGCCTGCGCGGGCGCATGCGCCGGGGGCGGGCACATCGCGGCGGCGCCAGCCCCCGGGGCGGTGACGATGCCGAACAGCCGGCGGGTCAACCGCAGCGGCACCAGGAACACAAGCACCCATGCCAGCGCCAGGGCCAGCACCGCCTCAAGCCAGCGCAGGGCGCCCATCATCGTGTCACCGCCACCGGCCGACCGGCGCCGCTGACAGAAGGTGACAGGGTCAGCATGGCAGGCGCTCCATGCATGCGCACCCGCCGACCGAACCACCCAGATACCGGCCCGCGCGTCCGCTGACCCCGCATGGTGACGTCATCCGCCAGCAGGGGCCGCCGGCGCCGCGCCGGACGTGCCGCCAGGCTCGACCTGCCGATGCGCGACGGGCCGGCGAAACAATGGTCAGGCACCGCGCCCACCCGACGGGCGCGCGTCGGCCATGGCGCCCCACGGAGGAGGGGCAGGAACGGCGGGCATGGCTTCATTCCGGCATGCTGGACCAGATTGCGTCGAAAAGGGCAAGCGTGAGCCTTCCCTCCAACCGCAGCGGCGCCGTCACGCCCCTGCACCTGATCGGCGGCCCCGGCTGCCGCCGCGTCGCCAGGAGGGCGGGCGCGTCGCCAGGAGGGCGGGGCGGGCGCGCTGCCCTTTGACCGGGGCGGGCAAATCCGCTACCCCCTCGGGCCAAGCGCGGAGGAGCCGAGAATGTCCGAGTTTTCCTATCACGAGATGTTTCCGCTGGCGGAGGACACAACGCCCTATCGCCGGCTTGACGTCGACGGGGTCGAGCTGGTGCGGCTGGGGGGCGAGGAGATCCTGAAGGTCTCGGCCGAGGCGATCACCCGCCTCACCTTCGAGGGCTTCCACGACATCTCCCACCTGCTGCGCCCGGGCCACCTGCGCCAGCTCCGCGCCATCCTCGACGACCCCGAGGCCAGCGCCAACGACCGCTTCGTGGCCCTCGACTTCCTGAAGAATGCCAATATCGCGGCCGGCGGCGTGCTGCCGATGTGCCAGGATACCGGCACCGCCATCATCATGGCCAAGAAGGGCCAGCGGGTGTGGACGGGCTTCGACGACGAGGCGGCGATCGCGCGCGGGGTCTACCGCACCTATACCGAGACCAACCTGCGCTACAGCCAGGTGTCGCCGACCACGATGTACGAGGAGGTGAACACCGGCACCAACCTGCCCGCCCAGATCGACATCTATGCCACCCAGGGCGATGCCTACAAGTTCCACTTCATCGCCAAGGGCGGCGGCTCGGCCAACAAGACCTTCCTCTACCAGGAGACCAAGGCGCTGCTGAACCCGGCAACGCTGCTGAAGTTCCTCGATGCCAAGATGCGCACCCTCGGCACCGCCGCCTGTCCGCCCTACCATCTGGCCATCGTCATCGGCGGCACCTCGGCCGAGCTGACGCTGAAGACGGTGAAGCTCGCCTCCACCCGCTATCTCGATGGGCTGCCGACCCAGGGTGGCCGGCATGGCGTCGCCTTCCGCGACCTGGAGCTGGAGCAGCAGGTGCTGGAGCTGTCGCGCAGGATGGGCATCGGCGCGCAGTTCGGCGGCAAGTATTTCTGCCACGACGTCCGGGTGATCCGGCTGCCGCGCCACGGCGCCTCCTGCCCGGTCGGCATCGGGGTGTCCTGCGCGGCCGACCGGCAGGCGCTTGGCAAGATCACCCGCGACGGCGTGTTCCTTGAGGCCCTTGAGCGCAACCCCGCCCAGTACCTGCCCGATGTGAGCGAGGACCGGCTGGAGGGGGAGGTGGTGAAGATCGACCTGACCCGGCCGATGGCCGAGATCAGGGCCACGCTGTCGAAGTATCCGGTGAAGACGCGGGTGTCGCTGACCGGGCCGATGATCGTTGCCCGCGACATCGCGCATGCCAAGCTGAAGGAGCGGATCGACGCCGGCCAGGGCCTGCCGCAGTATTTCAAGGACCACCCGATCTATTATGCCGGCCCGGCCAAGACCCCGGCCGGCATGCCCTCCGGCTCCTTCGGGCCGACCACGGCGGGGCGCATGGATTCCTATGCCGACATCATGATGCGCCATGGCGGCAGCTTCGTCAGCCTTGCCAAGGGCAACCGCTCCAAGGCCGTGCGCGATGCCTGCAAGGAGCATGGCGGCTTCTATCTGGGCTCGATCGGGGGCCCCGCCGCGCGGCTGGCCCAGGATTGCATCAAGAAGGTCGAGCTGGTGGAGTATCCCGAGCTGGGGATGGAGGCGATCTGGCGGATCGAGGTGGTGGATTTCCCCGCCTTCATCGTGATCGACGACAAGGGCGGGGATTTCTTCCAGGAGTATTTCGGCTAGGGCGGGCTCACGCCACCTTCGCGGCCGTCGCCTCGATCTCCACCAGATAGGCGGGGCTGGCGAGGCCGGCGACGATCAGCAGGGTGGAGGCGGCGGCCTCTGTCAGCATGCGGTCGCGGACCTCGCGGTAGACTGGCACGTCGGCGGCGTTGGTCAGGAACACCGTCACCTTGACGATGTCCTCAACGCCCATGCCGGCGGCGGCCAGCATCGCGAACAGGTTCGCGAAGGCCTGCTCCGTCTGTGCCGCCACCCCTTCCAGCACCTTGCCATCGGGCGTCACGCCGATCTGGCCCGAGATCACGAGCTGGCGGGCGTTGGCCGGAACCAGGATGCCCTGGGCATAACGCGAGGCCGGCTTGGGCACGCTCGGTGGATTTAGGCGGGTCAGCATCCATCATCTCCTCTACAATTCCTCGCTGGCGGCCGCTCCCGGCAGGACTTCGCCATCGCCCCCGGGCCGGGGGAATGCGAATGTCCATCCCGCCACCGCGTGTTGTCGAGGGCTTTGCCATGCCGGAACCCGCCACAGACACTTCGCTGGCCAGCGAGGCCGGCCTGCGCGCGCTGCTCGACGCGGCCGGGGAGGGGCTGCTGCTGTGGGATGGCGAGGGCCGGCTGGCGCTGTGCAATGCGGCGGCGCGCGCGCTGCTGCCCGAACTTGGCGACCGGCTGGCGGCGCTGA
>CAZEQG010000406.1:889-3323 GCA_964514295.1 uncultured Alphaproteobacteria bacterium | reverse complement strand
GGGGCGGGCGGCTGGGCCGGCGCTGCCGCTGCCGCTGCCGCTGCCGCTGGCGGCGGCACGAAGAACCCGGCGGCGTTCATCTCGCCCAGAATGATCGCGAAGACGTGCGGGTCCTCCCAATAGATGTCGTGGGCCCCGCCGGGGCCATAGCGGGTGGCGTCGATGAGGTAGTTGCCGTCGACCCGGAAGAAGTCCAGCGCATCGCTTATCGGATCTTCCTCGGCGTAGAAGTTGAGCCAGCGGAATTCCGGGTGAAGGGCGGGCAGCGGCGTCAGCGCATCGCCGATGACGGCACCGCCCCTTGCCGTCGGCATCGGCGTCTGCACGCGAAAGCCGTAGAGCTGCCGGGTGATCTGGTCGCGAAGGGCCGTGCGCGAGCCCTGGGCCGCCACCTGCTCGCCGACGTCATCGGCGAAATACACCCTCAGCTTGTCCAGCGGGCTGCCCATGGTCACGAAGCCATAGAGCCGGTCGAGGGCCACGCTGCTGTCGTGGGCGGCCTGGCGGATCAGCCGGTTCAGCGCATCATTGCCGACCACCGTGCCCATCGAATGGCTGATGATCAGCACCCCGTCATAGGGGCCGGCACGCTCCACCGCGGGGTTCGCCTGCCCGTTCGGACGGGCGAGCAGGCCCGCCAGCAGCGCCACGCCGTCGCTGAGGATGCGCTGGCGGAACCTGGCGCCGGGATGGTTCGGGTCGCTGGCGGTATAGACCACCACGTCGCGCAGCCGGTCGATGGCAAAGCCCAGGGTGCGGCCCTTCAGGAAGGGCAGCGAATTGGCGAACACGGCACCCCAGATCGCCGGCACCAGGCTGAGCGACAGCCAGCGCAGCCAGGCCGGACGCATCGACAGCAGCAGAACCAGGAAAAGCACCACGCTGCGCGGCAGATGCCAGCGAATGCCGGTGAAGGGCAGCAGGAAGGACAGCCGCACCTTGTCCAGCAGCGCGTCACGGTAGCTCGCCTGCCGCGGCAGCGCGGCGCCAGGGGCGCCGGGGCTGTAGCCGGCCGCCCGGTAGACCACGCCCTGCGGCCCGGCGGGCCAGGCCGGGCTGTCCTTCATGGTGCGGCGCAGCTCGCCGATATTCAGGCCGAGGCGCTTGATCCAGTCGGCGATCTCCGTCGTCGAGGTGCGGTAGTCGGCCTTCTTGTACGCCCAATAATACTCGTGGACGTCGATTTCGAGCGGCTGGCGCGTGGTGCCGGTGTCCCAGGTGAGCGCGATGCGGATGATCGATTCCTGCCAGCTCGCCGAGCCGTCGCGGCGCAGGATCTGAACATGGGTGAGACGGGCGGTGATCCCCTGGTGGGCGAGCCAGCCATGGATGCGGGCGGCCACCCGGTCCATGGTCTCATAGGGCTTCTGGTCGCCGATCCCGTGGATCACCAGCAGCGCCAGCCGCCGCAACCCCGCATCGCCATCCGGCATGGCGCACCCCCATTGCCCAACGCCAGGGGAGATGAGGCTATCCGATATGTTCTGAAAAGTTGAGTCGGAATTTCAGCGCAACCGGCCGCCCATCTCCTGGGTGATCCGGCGTGCCGTGTCGGCGACCAGCCGGCCCAGCGCGGCCAGCCTGGTATCCGGCAGCCGCGCCGAAGGGCCGGACAGCGACACCGCCCCCAGCGGCTCGCCGTTCTCGTCCAGCACGGCCGCGGCGACGCAGCGCAGCCCGGGCGCGAATTCCTCGTCGTCGAGGGCATAGCCGCGGGCCCGGATCGCCTTCATGTCCTCCAGCAGGGCGGCGCGGGTGTTCAGGGTCTTGTTGGTGAAGCGGGGATAGGTGTCGCGCTGGGTCAGCGCATCGCGCTGGCGCTCGGGCAGCATGGCCAGGATCGCCTTGCCCATGCCCGAGCAGTGCAGCGGCGCCCGCCCGCCGGGCCGGGCCAGCGCCCGCATCATCTCGCGGCATTCGACCTGGGCCAGGAACACCACCTCATTGCCCTGCAGCACGCCCAGATTGATCGATTCGCCGGATTCCTCCATCAGGTCCTGCATCAGCGGGCGGGCCTTGGCCACCAGGTCGCGCGCCTCCAGGAAGGCCGACCCCACGGTGAACGCCTCGACCCCGATCGACCAGGCGCCGCGCTGCGGATCATGGGCGACGAAACGCTCCTTCAGCAGCGACTTCAGCAGCCGGTGCGCGGTCGATGGCGCCAGGCCCACCCGGTGGGCAAGGTCGCTGAGGCCGGCCCCATGCGGTGATTCCGCCACCGCCTTCAGCAGGTTCAGCGCCCGCACCAGCGACTGCACCTGGCCGCCATCGCGGCTGTTGGCACCGGCCGGGCGGCCGCGCCGGCGGGCAGCACCACGGCCGGCGCCATCGCCGAGGGCCGGCAGGGAGGGGTTCAACTGCTCCATCGCTGCGATGACTTTCATGAAAGGTCGATTGCCGGGACAATCCGTTTTGCGTGGGAAAATGCAAGGCG
>CAZEQG010000406.1:566-847 GCA_964514295.1 uncultured Alphaproteobacteria bacterium | reverse complement strand
CGTTCTGCTGCGATCGCTGTTCCAGGCGGCGCTCGCCGCCGCCGATCCGGCCCATTGCCTGCCGCCCCATCTGCCCCCGCCCGGCGCCGGGCGCACCCTGGTGATCGGGGCCGGCAAGGCCTCGGCCCGCATGGCCGCAGTGCTGGAGGCCGCCTGGCCCGGCCCGCTCAGCGGGCTGGTGGTGACACGCTACGGCCATGCCGTGCCCTGCGCCCGCATCGAGGTGGTGGAGGCCGCCCATCCCGTTCCCGACAGGGCCGGGCTGGACGCGGCCGCACGGA
>CAZEQG010000406.1:0-497 GCA_964514295.1 uncultured Alphaproteobacteria bacterium | reverse complement strand
TCGGCCCTGCTGACGCTGCCGGCGCCGGGCCTCAGCCTGGAGGACAAGCGGGCGGTCACCACCGCCCTCCTGCGCTCGGGCGCCGACATCGGCGAGATCAACACGGTGCGCAAGCACCTGTCGGCGGTGAAGGGCGGGCGGCTGGCCGCCGCCGCCGCCCCGGCGCGGGTGGTGACGCTGGCGATCTCCGACGTGCCGGGCGACGACCCGGCGGTGATCGCCTCCGGCCCCACCGTGGCCGACCCCACCAGCGTGGCCGATGCCAAGGCCGTGCTGGACAAATACGCCATCCCCCATCCGCCGGTGTTCAGCGAGAGCGTGAAGCGCCTGCCGGGCGCCGACTACCGCCTGATCGCCACCCCCCAGGCCAGCCTGGAGGCCGCCGCCGCGGTCGCCCGGGCGGCCGGGGTAACGCCGCTGATCCTGGGCGACGCGATCGAGGGGGAGGCGCGCGAGGTTGCCCGCGTGATGGCCGGCATCGCCCGCCAGGTGCGCCG
>CAZEQG010000405.1:0-3326 GCA_964514295.1 uncultured Alphaproteobacteria bacterium | reverse complement strand
GGGGCGTTGCCGGGCAGGGTCGGCTGGCTGCCGGCCGCCCGCCGCACCGCGGCCAGCGCGCCGGGCCGCAGCGTTCCGCTGCGCAGATCGGCGATGATCTGGGCGGGATCGCCGGCATAGTCGGCGGTGCAGATCTCCGGCACCACCCCGAGCGCGTGCAGCGCATAGCCTGAGGGCGCGTAGAGCTTGGCCCAGGTAAGGGTCATCTCGCCCTCGTTGGGCAGGCGGATCACCGTCTGCACCGTCCCCTTGCCGAAGGAGGTGGTGCCCAGCACCAGGGCGCGGCCGCTGTCCTGCAGGGCGGCGGCAACCACTTCGGCGGCGGAGGCCGATCCGCCATTGATCAGCACGATCACCGGCTGGCCGGCCGCCACATCGTCGCCGCGCGCGTCGTAGCGCTGCAGGCTGTGCGGATGGCGGCCGCGGGTGGAGATGATCTCGCCCTCGCTGATGAACAGGTCGGCCACATTGATCGCCTGGTCCAGCAGCCCGCCCGGATTGCCCCGCATGTCCAGGATGACGCCACTGAAGGCCGGGCCGATCTGGCGGCGCATCTCCTCGATCTGGCGGGCCAGGGTGACGGCGGTGTCCTGGTTGAAGCCCGATACCCGGGCGATGATGGCACTGCCGTCGCGCCGCACCGCCACGGTGGTGGGCACGATCTTGGCGCGGTTCACGGTGACCGACAGCTCGCGGTTGCCGCGCAGCACGGTCAGCGCCACGGCGGTGGCGATGCGCCCGCGCAGCTTCTGTACCACGGCGGTGATCTCCAGCCCGGTCACCGCCTCGCCGTTCACCGTCAGCAGGATGTCGCCATTGGCCAGCCCCGCCCGCGCCGCCGGGCCTTCAGCCATCACCTCGCCGAACTCGATGCGCTTGTCGCGCTCGGCCAGCACCACGCCGATGCCCCCGAAGCCTTCGCGGAAGGCCCGGTTCTCGCGCGCCTGCTGGCGGTCGGCATAGCGCGAGAAGCGGTCGAGGTCCTTGAAGGCGGTCTCGAACACGGTCTTGTAGACATTGTCGGGCGAGGCGCTGTTCAGCGCCTCGGAGTTCGACCGCCCGACCATCACGATCTCGGCGCTGACCCGGCCCCAGCGCGCGACATCATCGTCGGCCGGCGCGGGGAAGCTGCGCAGCACCGTGCTGCGGCGGCTCAGCCTCAGCTCGTTGCCCTCGCGGCTGACGGCAAGGTCGCCGTCGATCTGGCGCAGCCCCTGCAGGCCGTGCACCGCCAGCTCGGAGACGCGCACCGGGTCGATGTAGTACTCGCTGATGTTGTCCCAGCCGGTGGCGAACACCTCGGCGGCATCCTCGGGCTGATAGGCAAGCTGGTCGCCGCCGCTCAGCCGCGGCGCGCCGCAGGCGCCGATGCCGAAGGCGAGTGCCAGCACCGCAAGGCGGCTAGCGCGGATCATCGGTCCTGATCCCCGCGGTCCAGTTGACCGCCACCACCGCGCCCTTGATGAAGGGCAGGCTGACCAGCGCGGTGACCACCGCCAGCGGCAGGAAGATGGCGCCATGCAGCCACAGCGGCGGACGCGCCAGTTGTTCCAGCATCAGCACCAGCGGCACCACGACATGGCCGACCACCAGGATGGTGAAATAGGCAGGCGCATCGTCGGCCCGATGCGGCTCATAATCCAGCCCGCAACTGTCGCAGGGCGGCGACAGCTTGAGGAACCGGCTGAACAGCCGGCCCTCGCCACAGCGCGGGCAGCGCCCCATCAGGCCACGCCGGAAGCTAAGCCACGACGACGGCGCGGAAGCGGAGGGACCGTATTGGGACATGGGCACCCGATATAGTATGGGTGCCTATATTGTTAGCCCTCCGACCCCGGGAATTCAACGCCTGGACTTGCGGGGCGGGGCTGGTCTGCGCGCGGCGCCGGTCTCCAGGGTCAGCAGCAGGCTGCCGGTGGTCGCATCCGCCTCGGCCAGGGTCACGGCCACCCGGTCGCCCAGCGCAAAGCACAGGCGCGAGCGCTTGCCGACCAGTTCGTGGCGGTCGGCATCGTGGTGGTAGAAGTCGTCCGGCAGGGTGCGGATGGGCACGAAACCGTCGGCCCCCACGCCATCGAGCCGAACGAACAGGCCGAAGCGGGTGACGCCGGTGATGCGGCCCTCGAAGCGTTCGCCACGCCGCTCGGCCAGAAACAGGGCGACGAAGCGGTCGACGGCGTCACGCTCGGCCATGGCGGCGCGGCGCTCGGTCACCGAGATGTGCTGGCCGAGCCGGGCGAAATCCTCCGGCGCCACATCCGGCAGGCCGCCCTCGCCGAGATCGAGCGCGCGGATCAGCGCGCGATGGACCAGGAGGTCGGAATAGCGCCGGATCGGCGAGGTGAAATGTGCGTATTTCGGCAGGGCAAGGCCGAAATGGCCGATGTTCTCGGGGCTGTAGACGGCCTGGGCCTGGGTGCGCAGCGTCAGTTCGTTGACCAGCGCCTCATGCGGGCTGCCGGCAGCCTGGCGGACGATGCGGGCGAAATGCCCGGGCTTCAGCACCTGGCCCTTGGCGAGCTTCAGCCCAAGCGTGGCCAGGAAGCTGCGGTATGCCTCCACCTTCTCCTCGGCGGGCTGGTCGTGCACGCGGTACATGCAGGCGGTGCGGTGCCGCTCCAGCGTCTCGGCCGCCGCGACATTGGCCAGGATCATGAACTCCTCGATCAGCCGGTGGCTGTCCAGCCGTTCGCGCTGGCCGATCTCGCGCACCGTGCCGTCGGGGTTCAGCACCACCTTGCGCTCCGGCAGGTCGAGGTCGAGGGTGCCGCGCCGCCGGCGGGCGGTGTCGAGGGCGCGGAAGGCGCCATAGAGCGGGGCCGTGATGGCGTCGCCGCCGCGGTCCTGGGTGGCCTGCACCTGGGTGTAGGTGAGGCGGGCGGCCGAGCGCATCAGCGCCCGCAGGAAGCGGTGCCGGCGCTTGCCGCCCTCGGCATCGATCCACATCTCCGCCACCAGGCAGGCGCGGTCTTCCTGCGGCCGCAGCGAGCACAGGTCGTTCGACAGCGCTTCCGGCAGCATCGGCACGACGCGGTCGGGGAAGTAGACGGAGTTGCCGCGCAGCCGCGCCGCCTTGTCCAGCGCATCGCCGTCGCGCACGTACCAGGCGACATCGGCGATGGCGACCAGGATGTGCCAGCCGCCCGGGTTGGCGGGGTCGCCGTCGGGCTCGGCCCATACGGCGTCGTCGAAGTCGCGGGCGTCCTCGCCGTCGATGGTGACCAGCGGCACCGCGCGCAGATCGCTGCGGCTGCCCAGCGGCACCGGCCGGGCCGCGGCGGCCTGGGCCAGGGCGGCCGGGCTGAACTCCACCGGGATATCGTGGG
>CAZEQG010000404.1:0-3350 GCA_964514295.1 uncultured Alphaproteobacteria bacterium | reverse complement strand
CGCGATGCCGCGGATCAGCTCGACGAGCTGCATCACCGGCACCGGGTTCATGAAATGCATGCCGATGAACTTGCCGGGCCGGTCGGTGGTCGAGGCAAGCCTGGTGATCGAGATCGAGGAGGTATTGGAGGCCACCAGCGCGTGCGGGGCCAGATGCGGCACCAGGGCCTTGAAGATCTCCCGCTTGACCGGCTCGTTCTCGGTCGCCGCCTCGATCACCATGTCGGCCGCAGCGAAGGCCGCCATGTCGAGCGTGGTGGAGATGCGGGCCATGGCGGCGTTCTTGGCCTCTTCCGTCACCTTGCCGCGCGCGACCTGGCGGCCGAGATTGCCGTCGATGCCGGCAATTGCCTTGTCGAGGCGCTCCTGCGCGATGTCCTGCAGGATCACGTCATAGCCGGACAGCGCACAGACATGGGCGATGCCGCTGCCCATCTGCCCGGCGCCGATCACACCGATGGTCTTCATGAGGAAGTTCCTTTCAACGCGTCTTGGCGAGCTCGGCGTCAAGCTCGGGCACGATCTTGAACAGGTCGCCGACGATGCCGTAGTCGGCGACCTGGAAGATGGGCGCTTCCTCGTCCTTGTTGATTGCGACGATGACCTTGGAGTCCTTCATGCCGGCGAGGTGCTGGATGGCACCGGAAATGCCGACGGCGATGTAGAGCTCGGGGGCCACGATCTTGCCGGTCTGGCCGACCTGGTAGTCGTTGGGCACGAAGCCGGCGTCCACCGCCGCCCGGCTGGCGCCGACCGCCGCCCCCAGCTTGTCGGCCACGCTTTCCAGCAGCTTGAAGTTCTCGCCGTTCTGCATGCCCCGGCCACCGGAGACCACGATGCGGGCGCTGGTCAGCTCCGGCCGCTCGGACTTCGACAGCTCCTGGCGGACGAAGCGCGACAGGCCGGGATCGGCGACCGGCGCCACCGCCTCGATGGCGGCCGCACCGCCGGTCGCGGGGGCGGCATCGAAGCCGGTGGCGCGCACCGTGATCACCTTCCTGGCGTCGGCCGACTGCACGGTCGCCAGCGCGTTGCCGGCATAGATCGGGCGCACGAAGGTGTCGGGCGACACCACCTCGACGATCTCTGAGATCTGCTGCACGTCGAGCTTGGCGGCAACGCGCGGCATCAGGTTCTTGCCGAAGGTGGTGGCGGCGGCCAGCAGGTGCCCGTAGGGGCCGGCGACGGCGAGCACCAGCGGCTCCAGCACCTCGGCCAGGGGATTGGCATAGGCCGGGGCGTCGGCGACCAGCACCTTCTCCACCCCGGCGACGGCCGCCGCGGCGGCGGCAACACCGCCGACATCGGCACCAGCCACCAGGACGTGCACCGGCTGGCCGATCTTCGCGGCGGCGGTGATGGCGTTGAGGACGGCCGGCTTCAGCCCGGCGCCGTCGCGTTCGGCGATGACCAGCACGCTCATCGTCAGATCACCTTCGCTTCGTTGCGCAGCTTGTCGACCAGGGCGGCGACATCGGGAAGCTTGGCGCCGGCCTGGCGCTTGCCCGGCTCGACCACCTGCACGGTCTTCAGCCGCGGCGTCACATCGACGCCGAGTTCGGCCGGCGAAAGCTGGTCGATCGGCTTCTTCTTGGCCTTCATGATGTTCGGCAGGCTGGCATAGCGCGGCTCGTTCAGCCGAAGGTCGGTGGTCACCACCGCCGGCAGCTTGAGGGCCACCGTCTCCAGCCCGCCATCGACCTCGCGCACCACCTCGATCGTCCCGCCCTCGATCGCGAGCTTGGAGGCGAAGGTGCCCTGCGCCCAGCCCAGCAGGGCCGCCAGCATCTGGCCGACCTGGTTGGAATCGTCATCGATCGCCTGCTTGCCGGCGATCACCAGGCCCGGCGCCTCGCGCCCGCACACCGCGGCCAGCAGCTTGGCCACGGCCAGCGGCTGCACCTCGCCCTCGGCCGCCACGTGGATGCCGCGGTCGGCACCCATGGCAAGGGCGGTGCGGATGGTCTCCTGGCTGGCCTGCGGGCCGATCGAGACGACGACAACCTCGCCCGCCTTGCCCGCCTCCCGCAGCCGGATCGCCTCTTCCACGGCGATCTCGTCGAACGGGTTCATCGACATCTTCACATTCGCGGTTTCGATGCCCGACTTGTCGGCCTTCACCCGGACCTTGACATTGTAGTCGACCACCCGCTTGACAGCGACCAGGACCTTCATGGGGCGTTGCGCTTCTTTGGATTGGGGGTTGTCCTGTCTAAGGGCCGGTCATCCCCCTGTCAAGAAACCTGCTGCAACGCAGCATGCCGCCAAATTCAGCGATTGCCCCCCGGCACCCACAGCACATCGCCTACGGAACGGGCATTTGCCGCCCGGGCCATGACGAACAGATGGTCGGACAGCCGGTTGGCGTAGCGCACCGCCGCCGGGTTCACCGCCTCGCGCGCGGCCAGCCGGGTGATCGCCCGCTCGGCCCGGCGCACCACGGTGCGGGCAAGGTGAAGGGCGGCCGCCAGCGCCGTGCCGGCGGGCAGCACGAAGGAGTTCAGCGGCGCCAGCCCGGCGTTCATCGCGTCGATTTCGCGCTCCAGCCGGTCGACCTGGCTGTCGAGGATGCGCAGCGGCGGATACTTCGGCGCCGGCGCCTCGGGCGTGCACAGATCGGCGCCGAGATCGAACAGGTCGTTCTGGATGCGGGCCAGCATGGCGTCGTCCTCGCCCTCGGCGCTGAGCCGGGCAAGGCCCAGCACGGCATTGGCCTCGTCCACCGCGCCATAGGCCTCCACACGCAGCGCGTGCTTGGCCACCCGCCGGCCGTCGCCCAGCGATGTGCGGCCCTTGTCGCCGCCGCGGGTGTAGATGCGGGTCAGCCTCACCACGGCGCTAGCGCTTGATCAGCATGGCCAGCCCGAACAGCAGGATGGCGACCGCCTGGCAGATCACCCGCCACTGCATCAGGGTGTTGCCCCGCTGCGGCGCCTTGTCGCCGCCGATCGCCATGACGATGAGGCCGGCGAAGAGAACGCCCAGCGTCATCAGCATGGCGATGACGACCAGGATGAAGGACAGCGTTGCCATGCCGACAATGTAGGCGCCCGCGGCCGGCGCGCCAGGGGTTTTCGTCCGGGTGCTGCGGCAGTATGCCCGGCAACCGCATTTGCAGTTGATCGGCCGGCCCGGGATCGGCCATGTCCTTGCCGATGCGCAACGACCCGCCACCCGCCGCCGTCCCCGGAACGAACGGGCCGGCCGGGCGATCCTACATCATCCCCTGCACCGCCGCCTTCCGCGACCGGGTGGTGGCGCTGGCGGCGCGGCGCGGCGTCAGCGTTGCCGATCTGGCCCGCGCCGTGCTGCTGCTGGTGCCGCCGGCGGTGCTGGCGGCCCTGCCCGAC
>CAZEQG010000403.1:0-3377 GCA_964514295.1 uncultured Alphaproteobacteria bacterium | reverse complement strand
GGCGGCGCCCGGCGCGACGCGGCAACATCGCGCGCCAAGGAACGCCGGTCGTCGCTGCGGCCTGGCGAGCAGGTGACAGCGCAGGCCGCTGGCTGGCGGATGCCCGGATGCCGCCCCGTGACCGCCAGCGCGTCGCACCGACCGGCAGGGATATCCCGCCGGCATGGCGCCGGTTCGCTCGCGCGCCAGGCGCGGGAGGGCCGGCTCTGATGGGTGTGGCGCGGATGAGGATTGCGCCCGTCTACCGCGTCGCTGGCAAGCATGCGGTCCTGGCGACGATGCACGGAAAGGAGCGGGTCATCCGCCCGCTGCTGGAAGCCGGACTGGGCCTCCAGATCGTCGTGCCGGACGGCTTCGACACGGACCGGTTCGGCACCTTCAGCCGCGAGACCGGGCGGGCCGGCAGCCAGCTCGATGCGGCGCGCGCCAAGATCGACGCAGCGTTCAATCACGACCGGCAGGCGCAGGTCGCCCTCGCCAGCGAGGGCAGCTTCGGGCCGCACCCCTTCATCCCGTTCATGCCGCTCGGCCGGGAGATTGTGGTGATGCGCGACCGCGAGTCCGGTCTCGAACTGATCGGCCAGGACGCCGGTCTGTCGACGAATTTTGCGCACCAGACCGTCAGGACCGCCGCAGACGCGCAGGCTTTCGCGAAGAGGATCGGCTTCCCCCGGCATGGCCTGATCGTCATCGGCCTGTCGGACGGAAGCCCGGCGCCGGAAAAATACCTCCGCAAGGACGTGCGGACAGCAGCAGAGCTGAACCAGAGCGTGTCGGAAGCCCTCGCCCTGTGCGGCACGGCCCATGTCGAAACCGACATGCGCGCGCACCGCAACCCGACCCGGATGCGGGCGATCAGGCGCGCCGCGATCAATCTCGTCCGCATCTACCGCAGCCCTTGTCCAGGCTGCGCGCGTCCGGGCTTCACGGTCACCGAGCGCCTCGCCGGGCTGCCTTGCGGCTGGTGCGGCGCGCCGACGAACGCGCTGCGCGCGGACGTGTCGGTCTGCGCAGGCTGCGGCCACAGGGCCGAACGGCCCGTCGAGGCGGCGCGTGCCGATCCTGGGCAATGCCCAGCCTGCAATCCTTGATGCAAGGTCTGACGGAGGAGGTCATGGAGGCCGAGCGGACGCTGGAAGCCCATGTGAAGGCGACGGAGAACCGCATCGACTGGGTGCTGTCGCATCCGGGCACGAGCGACTGGCTGAAGCAGAGTCTTCGGGGCGGCCGCGAGCGCGACCCCATCGAGCTGCTCAACGATCTCGAAATGCTCAAGCTTCTGTTGGGACGATGGGCCGAGGCGCAGATCGAGCGGTCGTTCTCCGGATCGCCTGAGCGGTTGCCAGGCAAGCCGCCTCGCCAACGCCCGTCATCGGCTTGAAGCCGGTGACCACTGCGGCGCCGGCGGAACACCGGGCCTGCGAGGCGGTGCCACGAATGACCGGCAGCGCGCTCATCCACGCGCCGCTGCGCCCGATGGCGGAAGGGGGGGGATTCGAACCCCCGATACCCTTGCGAGTATGCCGCATTTCGAGTGCGGTGCATTCAACCGCTCTGCCACCCTTCCGGCGCCGCGGGTTCTAGCGGGCGGCGGCGGGAAATTCAAGGCCGCGCTGCGCCGGGCGCGCCAGCTTGGCGTTGACTCGGCGGCGCCGATCAGTATATTCGCCGCTTCCGCGCGGGGGATGGCCGCCGCGGGGCGCGTTGATGCGCGGCCAAGCAAGGGAATTCGTGATGTACGCGGTGATCAAGACGGGCGGCAAGCAGTACAAGGTGGCCGAGGGCGACACCATCACGGTGGAGCGTCTGGCCGGCGAGGCCGGCGGCACGGTGCAGCTCGCCGAGGTGCTGCTGCTGGGCGACGGCGACAGCGTGACCGCCGGCACCCCGGTGGTGGCCGGCGCCAGCGTCACCGCCACGCTGCTGGAGCACAAGCGCGGCGAGAAGCTGGTCGTCTTCAAGAAGCGCCGGCGCAAGAACAGCCGGCGGCGCACCGGCCATCGCCAGGACCTGACGGTCCTCAAGGTCACCGGCATCAGCGCCGGCCAGGCCTGAGCCAAGCGGCACAACGGGAGCATTCGGACATGGCACACAAGAAGGCCGGCGGCAGTTCGCGCAACGGGCGCGATACGGCCGGCAAGCGCTTGGGCGTGAAGAAGTTCGGCGGCGAGCTGGTGCTGGCCGGCAACATCATCGTGCGTCAGCGCGGCACCAAATTCCACCCGGGCCGGAACGTCGGCATGGGGC
Organism: uncultured Alphaproteobacteria bacterium; assembly: GCA_964514295.1. GTDB lineage: Bacteria > Pseudomonadota > Alphaproteobacteria > CAZEQG01 > CAZEQG01 > CAZEQG01. The sequence goes on along the minus strand of CAZEQG010000403.1, from coordinate 1,130 downwards.
GCGACCACACGCTGTTCGCCACCATCGGCGGGCATGTGAAGTTCGAGCACAAGGCCGGCGGGCGCACCTATGTCGCCGTGCTGCCGCCGGAGGCCGCCGCCGCCGAGTGAGGCCGCGCCACGCGCACGCGCACTCGGCCAAGGGAACGGGAAACCGTTCCCTTTTTCGTTCCGGCCCCCTTCTCCTGCCGCAAGGCGCCCAGCCATGAAGTTCCTGGACCAGTGCAAGATCTACCTGCGCAGCGGTGACGGCGGGGCCGGCTGCGTCGGCTTCCGGCGCGAGAAGTTCATCGAGTTCGGCGGCCCGGATGGCGGCGATGGCGGGCGCGGCGGGGATGTGGTGGCCGAATGCGTGACCGGCCTCAACACCCTGATCGACTACCGCTACCAGCAGCACTTCAAGGCACCGCGCGGCGGCCACGGCATGGGCCGCAACCGCAGCGGCGCCGCCGGCGAGACGCTGGTGCTGAAGGTGCCGGTCGGCACCGAGATCCTGGAGGAGGACGGCGAGACGGTGATCTGCGACCTGACCCGGCCGGGCCAGCGCGTGGTGCTGTGCCGGGGCGGGGATGGCGGGTTCGGCAACGCCCACTTCACCAGCGCCACCAACCGCGCCCCGCGCAAGTCCACCCCCGGCTGGCCGGGCCAGGAACGCTGGGTGTGGCTGCGCCTGAAGCTGATCGCCGATGCCGGGCTGATCGGCCTGCCCAATGCCGGAAAGTCCACCTTCCTGGCGGCGGTCAGCGCGGCGAAGCCGAAGATCGCCGACTATCCCTTCACCACCCTGGTGCCCAATCTCGGCGTGGTGCGGGTGGCGGGGGAGGAATTCGTGCTGGCCGACATCCCCGGGCTGATCGCCGGCGCTTCCGAGGGGGCCGGGCTCGGCACCCGCTTCCTGGGCCATGTCGAGCGCACCAAGGTGCTGCTGCATCTGGTCGATGGCAGCGATCCGCATCCCGGCAAGGCATACAATACGGTACGGCGCGAACTGGCCGCCTATGGCCACGGCCTGGCCGAGAAGCCGGAGATCGTGGTCCTGAACAAGGCCGATGCCATTCCGCCCGAATTGCTGGGCCGCCGCCGCGGCGCCCTGGCCCGGGCGGCCGGCCAGCGCCCGGTGGTGGTCTCGGG
>CAZEQG010000402.1:0-3390 GCA_964514295.1 uncultured Alphaproteobacteria bacterium | reverse complement strand
CCGCCGCGCCGCCGGCCGCCTTCGCTGGCGGCGGGCGCGGCCGCGGCGAGAGGGCCGATGCATTCGATGATGCGGGCAAGATCAGGCCGGGCGCCGATCTGGTGGCTGTCAAGCGCGTGGCGCATCGCGGCCAGATGGCTGGCCGAGGTGCCGCAGCAGCCGCCGACGATGCGGGCGCCGGCATCGAGCGCCAGGCCGGCATACCGCGCCATCACGGCCGGCGTGCCGGTGTATTCCAGCCTGTCGCCGCTGACCCGCGGAATGCCGCAATTCCCCTTGGCGATGACGAGGGCGCCCGGCGCTGCCGCGGTTATCTGCAGCACCGACTGCACGAGGTCGGAGGCGCCGACGCCGCAATTGGCCCCGATCGCGACCGGCGGGGGGTCAAGCGCCGACAGGAAGGCCGCGACCGCCTCCGGTGTGGCGCCCATCATGGTGCGGCCGGCGGTGTCGAAGGTGGCGGTCACGGCATACGGCATGCCGGCGGCGATCGCCGCCGTGGCCGCGGCGCGCATCTCCTCCAGCGCCGACATGGTCTCGATCCACACCAGATCGACCCCGCCTTCCTTCAGCCCCGCGACCTGTTCGGCAAACACCGCCACCGCCTCGGCCTCCGTCAGCGGGCCGAGCGGTGCAAACAGATCGCCGGTCGGGCCGACCGATCCCGCCACCACCACCGGCCGGCCGGCGCCAGCCGCCACGGCGCGCGCGATCTCGGCCCCCCGGCGGTTCAGTTCGCGCACCCGCCCTTCCGCCTTGTGCAGCATCAGCCGCCGGGCATTGGCCCCGAAGGTGTTGGTCAGGATGATGTCCGCCCCGGCATCGACGAAGCCCTGGTGCAGGGCGGCGATCTTCTCGGGCTGCTCGGCGTTCCACAGCTCGGGCGCTTCGCCGGAGATGAGCCCCATGCCGAACAGCGTGGTGCCGGCCGCGCCATCGGCCAGCAGGCGGCCCTTGCGGGCGAGCAAATCTTGCAGTCGGATCACGCGCGGCTCCCGGCCGGGATTGGGATGCGCTTCCCTTCCCATTGCCCGGCCGGGTGCGCAATAGCCTTGTCGAAGCCACCGGGAGTCCTGCTGTCCATGGCCCAGCGCATCATCGTCTACTGGCGCGACATTCCGGCCCAGGTGATCATCCGCCAGGGCCGCACGGCCGAGAAGCGGGAGCTGCCCCAGCGCTTCATCCAGGCGGTGGACCGTGCGGCGATGCTGAGCGGCGCACGCGACAGCGACGCCTATCTGGCGGAATGGCGGCGCGGCGAGCCCGAGCCCTGCGGCGACGACCTGAAGGCCGAGGCCGACGCCGCGGTGGCGGCGATCGAGGCCGCCTATGGGGCCGAGCGCCTGAAGGCGCTGGCCGATCGCGGCGGCCGCGCGGAATGACCGATTCCGGCCCCGCGCCCGCCGCCGCCGAGGCGCTGGTGATCTTCATGCCGAGCGGCCGGCGCGGCCGCTTTGCGGTCGGCACCACCGTGCTGGATGCCGCCCGCTCGCTCGGCGTCTATGTCGAATCGGTGTGCGGCGGCCGCGGGCTCTGCGGGCGTTGCCAGGTGCAGCTCGCCGAGGGTCATTTCGCCAAGCACGGCATCCAGTCGCTGGCCGGCAATCTCAGCCCCTTCAGCGCCACCGAGCAGCGCTATCTCGAGCGGCGGTCGCTGCCGGCGGGCCGCCGGCTGGGCTGCGCCGCCACCATCCAGGGCGACATCGTGATCGATGTGCCGGCCGATGTGGCGGTGAACGCGCAGGTGGTGCGCAAGCGCGCCGAGACCCGGGCGATCGCGCGCGATCCGGCCACCCACCTGCACTATGTCGAGCTGCCGCCGCCCGACATGCACGCCCCCCTGGGCGACCTCGACCGGCTGCTGGCGGCGATCGAGCGCGACTTCGCCATCGCCGACATCGACTGCGATGTCGCCGTGCTGCCGCAGGTGCAGGCGGCCCTGGTGGCCGGCGGCTACAAGGCGACCGTGGCCGTCCACCAGGACGCCGGCCGCAAGCGGCTGACGGCGATCTGGCCGGGCTACCGCGAGCGGCTGTTCGGGGTGGCGGTCGATATCGGCTCCACCACCATCGCCTGCCATCTGGTGGACCTGATGAGCGGGCGCACCCTGGCCTCGGCCGGCACCGCCAACCCGCAGATCCGCTTCGGCGAGGACCTGATGTCGCGGGTCTCTTACGCGATGCTGAACCCGGACGGGCGCCGCACCCTGACCGATGCGGTGCGCGCGGCGATCGCCGCGCTGATCGGCCGGGTGGCGGGCCAGGGTGGCATCGCGGCGGAGGAGATCGTGGAGGCCGTGCTGGTCGGCAACCCGATCATGCATCACCTCTATCTCGGCATCGATCCCGCGCCGCTGGGTCAGGCGCCCTTCCCGCTCGCCGTGTCGCGCGCGCTCGACCTGCCGGCGCGCGAGCTCGGCCTGCCGATCCAGCCGGCGGGCCGGGTCTACCTGCTGCCCTGCATCGCCGGGCATGTCGGCGCCGATGCCGCCGCCGCTACCCTGGCCGAGGCGCCGCACAAGGGGGCGGAGATCACGCTGCTGGTCGATGTCGGCACCAATGCCGAGATCGTGCTGGGCAGCGCCGACCGGCTGCTCGCCGCCAGCTCGCCGACCGGGCCCGCCTTCGAGGGGGCCGAGATATCCTCTGGCCAGCGCGCCGCCCCCGGCGCCATCGAGCGGGTGCGCATCGACCCGGCGACGCTGGAGCCGCGCATCCGGGTGATCGGCGTCGACCAGTGGTCGGACGAGGAGGGCTTCGCCGAGGCGGCGGGTGCGGTCGGCGTGACCGGCATCTGCGGCTCCGGCATCATCGAGGCGATCGCCGAGCTGTTCCTGGCCGGGGTGATCACGTCCGACGGCGTGATCGATCCGGCGATGGCCGCACGCAGCCCGCGCGTGCAGGCCGATGGCCGGACCTTTTCCTACCTGTTGTGGGAGGGTGCGCAGCGCATCGTGGTGAAGCAGACCGATGTCCGCGCCATCCAGCTCGCCAAGGCGGCCCTCTATGCCGGGGCGCGGCTGCTGATGGACAAGCTGGGTGTCGCCACGGTCGACCGGGTGAAGCTGGCCGGGGCCTTCGGCAGCCATATCGATCCCAGGCACGCGATGATCCTGGGCCTGGTGCCCGACTGCCCGCTGGACAAGGTGGCCGCGGTCGGCAATGCCGCCGGCACGGGCGCGCGGATGGCGCTGCTCAACCGCGGCGCCCGGCGCGAGGTGGAAACCCTGGTGCGCAGCATCGAAAAGATCGAGACCGCCGTCGAGCCGCGCTTCCAGGAGCATTTCGTCAACGCCATGGCCTTTCCCAACAAGGTGGAGGAATTCCCCAACCTCGCCGCCGCGGTGAGCCTGCCGGAACGCGCGCCGGCCGCCAGCGAAGGCCGCCGCCG
>CAZEQG010000401.1:0-3402 GCA_964514295.1 uncultured Alphaproteobacteria bacterium | reverse complement strand
GCTGCCGGCGGAGCGGGCGGCGGCCTGCCGCCGGGTACGCCGGGCCTGCGCGGCGCACCCGCTGCTGATCTCGGGCACCGGCACCTTCAACTCGGCGCTGCTGGCGGCCACCGGCGAGGACTGCCTGCTGAAGGGCGGGGCGGAGGGCTGCTATGCCGCCAGCGTCGGCAAGCTTGGCCTCGGCGTGGCGGTGAAGGTGGATGACGGCGCCGGCCGTGCCGCCTCGGTGGCGATGGCGCGGCGGCGGGCCCGGCCCGCCGCCATCGCCGCCGAGGCGGCACGGCGGCGATCCTCGCCCACCTCGGCATCCTTGATGCGGCCCGGCTGGCCGGGCTTGCCGCCCATGTCGCGCCGGAGGTGCGCAACTGGGCGGGCACCCTGGTCGGCCGGATCCGTCCGGTGGCCGAACTGCCCTTCTGAGGGCCCCGGGGGCGCGGCCCGCTGGCGCCGCCTCAGTCGTCGGCGCGCTGGGCGTCCCCGTCGGCGTAGTGTTCGGCGACCTTGGCGGCCGCCTTCTGGCCGTTGCGCGCGGCTTCGGCCACCGCCATGTCGAGGTCGCGCTGGGTGATCAGGCCAAGCTGCACGGGATGGCGGGCGCGGATGTTGGCGGCATCGGGGTGGGTGCGGTGGCGCACCTTCTCGATGGTGGGCTTGGTGGTGCCGAGCAGCTTGCAGAGCTGCGCTTCCGACAGTTCGGGATGGTACTTCAGCAGCCAGGCGATGGCGTCGGGCTTGTCCTGGCGCTTGGCGATGGGTGTGTAGCGCGGCCCCTTCTTGCGCGCCATCGGCACCGGCAGGTCCTTTTCCACCATCACCAGCCGGGCCGTGGGATCGGCCTCGCAGCGCGCCACCTCCTCCTTGGTGAGCTGGCCGTTGGCGATCGGGTCGAGCCCCTGCATCCCGATCGCCACCTCATCGTCGGCGATCGCCTGCACCTCCAGTTCGTGCAGGCCGCAGAAGGCCGCGATCTGGGTGAAGGTGAGCGTGGTGTTCTCCACCAGCCATACGGCCGTGGCCTTGGGCATCAGCAAGGGCTGCATCGGACAACCTCGAAACTTCGGACGACTATTGGCTGGCCCCTATATAGAGAGTTTCTCGGTCTACGGAACCAGAACGATCTTGCCGATATGGGCCGATGATTCCATCAGCCCATGGGCCTCGGCCGCCGCCGCCAGGGGAAAGCTGGCATGGATCACCGGGCCGAAGCGGCGCTGGGCGATCAGCGGCCATACATTCGCCTCGACCGCGCGCGCCACCAGCCCCTTCTGCTGCACCGTGCGGGCACGCAGCGTGGAGCCGGTGATGGTCAGGCGGTTGCGCATCAGCCGCTCCAGGTTCACCTCCACCTTCGCCCCCTGCAGGAAGGCGATCTGCACCAGCCGGCCCTCGGTATCGAGCGCCTCCAGGTTGCGCGGCAGATAGGCGCCGCCGACCATGTCCAGGATGACGTCGACGCCGCCGCACAGCCCCTTCACCACGGCAACGAAATCCTCGGCCCGGTAATCGATGCCGCGCTCGGCCCCGATCTCCTCGCAGGCGCGCGCCTTCTCGGGCCCGCCGGCGGTGGCCAGCACGCGGGCGTCGATGCAGCGGGCGAGCTGGATCGCGGTGGTGCCGATGCCGCTGGTGCCGCCATGGATCAGCACCCGCTCGCCGGCCTTGAGCCGTCCGCGCGTGAACAGGTTGTCCCACACGGTAAAGCAGGTTTCCGGCAGGGCCGCCGCCGCCTCGGCCTCCAGCCCCTCGGGCCAGGGCAGGCATTGCAGGGCCGGGGCCGCGACATACTGGGCATAGCCGCCGCCGGCCAACAGCGCCACCACCCGGTCGCCGACCGACCAGCGCGGCACCGGCAGGCCGGGATCGGGGAGCAGCGTGTCGTCGACCGGGCCAACCGCCACCACGGTGCCGGCGACCTCCAGCCCCGGCAGGTCGGAAGCGCCGGGCGGCACCGGATAGAGCCCCTTGCGCTGCAGCACGTCCGGCCGGTTCACGCCGGCGGCGGCCACCTCGATCAGCACCTCGTCCGGCCCCGGCACCGGCAGCGGCCGGGTTGCCGGCCGCAGCACCTCCGGCCCGCCGGAGCCGGCGATCTCGATGCAGCGCATGGTGGCGGGAAGCGGCATGGTTGGGACTCCCTGAGGCTCGCCGGCGGCTATAGGATGGCGGCAGCAAAGGAGCAAGCCGCATGGAGCTGGACGACCTGCCGCGCGCCGCCAAGCCGAAGCCCCGCGACCTGTCGGAGATGTCGGTCGCCGCCCTTCAGGACTATATCGCCGATCTCAAGGGCGAGATCGCCCGCGCCGAGGCGGCGATCGCCGCCAAGCAGAACCATCGCGGCGCGGCAGAGGCGTTCTTCAGACCGAAGGCATGACCTCGGCCAGCCGGCCGCCCTGGCGCAGCGGCGCGATCGCGGTGGCAAGGCCGCTGCGATCGTCGGTCACCACCAGCGCGCCGGCGATGGTGCCGGCGCCGTCGGCGGGCTCCAGCTTCTTTTCCGTGGGCAGGCGCTTCAGGAATTTCTGGGTCGCCCAGTCCTTGCGCATGCCGATCACGGAATCATAGTCGGCGCACATCCCGGCATCGGTCATATAGGCGGTGCCGCCGGCCAGCAGGTGATGGTCGGCGGTCGGCACATGGGTGTGGCTGCCCAGCACGGCGGAGACGCGGCCATCCAGGTGGTGGCCCATGGCCATCTTCTCGCTGGTCGCCTCGGCATGGAAATCGACCAGGATCGCCTGGGCGGTGCGGGCGAGGCCGTGGCGCGACAGCTCGCGGTCGATGGTCTGGAACGGGCAGTCCAGCGGGTCCATGTGGATGCGGCCCATCAGGTTGACCACCAGGATGCGCCGGCCATCGGCCAGGGCGAAGACCTGCACCCCGCGCCCCGGCGTGCCAGCGGGGAAATTCGCCGGCCGGATCAGCCGCGGGTCGCGCTCGATGAAGGACAGCGCCGGGCGCTGGTCCCAGGCATGGTTGCCCAGCGTCACGCAGTCCACGCCGCAGCCATAGAGATCGGCCGTGATCTTCTCGGTGATGCCATAGCCGCCGGCGGCGTTCTCGCCATTGGCGATGACGAAGTCGAGCTTCAGCGTGCGGCGCAGCGTCGGCACCCGCTCGACCACGGCATCGCGCCCGGCCCGCCCGACGATGTCGCCAAGGAAAAGGATCCTCATGCCCGGGCCGCCGGGCGGGCCCCTTCCTCGGTCGCGATCCAGTCCATCGGCTGGTCCATGGCGTGGTGGGGTACATGCTCGACCACCTGGCCGGCATAGCAGATGCCAATGGCGACGGCGCCACCGCTGCCGCGCAGCTCCGCCAGGGTGCGGTCGTAGTAGCCCGCCCCCCAGCCCAGCCGCCAGCCGCGCCGGTCGACCGCGAGCAGCGGCACCAGCAGCACGGCCG
>CAZEQG010000400.1:0-3403 GCA_964514295.1 uncultured Alphaproteobacteria bacterium | reverse complement strand
GGGCTGCGCTTGCGCGCGGGCTTCGCCTCGGCATCGGCGGAGGGCTTGGCGCCGCGGCGGCGCCGGCGATCGCCGGCGGCCAGCTCGGCGCTGTCCATGCCATCGACCACGTGGCGCGGAATCGGCTTGCCGATCAGCGCCTCGATCGCCGCCACCAGCTTGCCGTCATCGGGGGTGGCAAGGGTGAAGGCCCGCCCCGAGCGCCCGGCGCGGCCGGTGCGGCCGATGCGGTGGACATAATCCTCGGCGTTGAAGGGGACGTCGAAGTTGAAGACGTGGCTGAGCCCGGAGATGTCCAGCCCGCGCGCGGCCACGTCGCTGCACACCAGCAGGCGGATCTCGCCGGCCTTGAACTTGGCCAGGGTTTCCATGCGGGCGGGCTGCGACATGTCGCCGTGCAGCGCGCCGGCATCGAGCCCGTGCCGCTGCAGCGACTTGTGCAGGATCGTCACGTCGCGCTTGCGGTTGCAGAAGATCAGGGCGTTGCCCACCTCCTCGGCGCTGATCACCCGGCGCAGGGCCTCGCGCTTCTGGTCCTCGTCGGGCAGCACCACCAGGTGCTGGGCCACGGTGTCGGCCGTGGTGGCCGGCGGGGCGACCGACACTTCCTTGGGGTTCGACAGGAACTTGTTGGCCAGGCGCCGCATCTCCGGCGACATGGTGGCCGAGAAGAACAGCGTCTGGCGCAGCGGCGGCAGCAGCCCGACGATGCGCTCGACATCGGGCATGAAGCCCATGTCCATCATCCGGTCGGCCTCGTCGATCACCAGGATCTTCACATCGGTCAGCAGGATCTTGCCGCGCTCGAAATGGTCCAGCAGGCGGCCGGGCGTGGCGATCAGCACGTCGACGCCGCGGTCGATCAGCTTCTCCTGGTCGGCGAAGGATACGCCGCCGATCAGCAGCGCCTTGGTCAGGCGATGGTACTTCCCGTACTTGTCGAAGTTCTCGGCGACCTGGGCGGCAAGCTCGCGCGTCGGCTCCAGGATCAGCGTGCGCGGCATCCGCGCCTTGGCCCTGCCGCTCGACAGGATCTCGATCATCGGCAGGGTGAAGGAGGCGGTCTTGCCGGTGCCGGTCTGCGCGCAGCCCAGCATGTCGCGCCCCGCCAGAACATGGGGAATGGCCTGGGCCTGGATCGGCGTGGGCTGCGTGTAGCCCGCATCCGCAATCGCCTGAAGCAACTCGGCGCTGAGGCCGAGATCGGAAAAGCTCATCGATCCATCACTTCGTCGGAATGTTGCCGGTCGCGCAGCGGCAAGAATTTCAGGTGCACCGCAGCAAGTGTCGTGGATATGGGGGGTGAACCGGTCAAAAGTCAATCTTCGCCTTGCCGCAGGCGGTGCAATACTGCTACCGCGTTTCGTCATGATCCTGACGCGCAACGACAGTGTGGTGATCGTCGTCGACATGCAGGTCCGCCTGATGCCGGCGATCTTGGAGGGGGCGGGCGTGCTGGCCGCGGCCAGCCGGCTGGTGCGTGGGGCGGCGCGGCTCGGCGTGCCGGTGCTGGCACTGGAGCATTGCGCCGGGGCCATCGGCCCGCTGTGCCCGGAACTGGCGCTGCCGGCCGATGCCACCATCCTGGCCAAGCGCAGCTTCGCCGCCGCCCTGCCGCCGCTGGACCGGCGCCAGATCGTGCTGTGCGGGGTCGAGACCCATGTCTGCCTGCTGCAGACGGCCCTCGGGCTGCTGCCGCGCGGCCACCGCCTGCATGTCGCGGTCGACGCCAGCGGCAGCCGCCGCGCCAGCGACCGGGATGCGGCCTTGCGGCGGATGGAGCAGGCCGGCATCCTGCCGGTCAGCGTCGAGATGGCGCTGTTCGAGTGGCTGGGCCATTCCGATGATCCGGCCTTCCGCGACATCCTGGCCATCGTGAAGGAGGCGTGATGACCCCGCTGCTGCTGCTGCCGGGGCTGCTGTGCGATGCGGCCCTGTGGGCGGCCCAGGCCGCCGCCTTCTCGGCCAAGCGCACGGTGGCGGTGGCGAGCCTGACCCACCACGAAACCGTGGCCGGCATGGCCGCCAGGGCACTGGCCGAGGCGCCGCCGCGCTTCGCGCTGGCCGGGCTCAGCATGGGCGGCTATGTGGCGCTGGAGATCATGCGCCAGGCGCCGGAGCGGGTGGAGCGGCTGGCCCTCCTGGACACCGCCGCCCGGCCCGACACGCCCGAGCAGGTGGAGCGGCGCCAGGGGCTGATCCAGCTCGCCGAGATGGGCAAGTTCAAGGGGGTGACGCCGCGCCTTCTGCCGCTGCTGCTGCACCGCGACCGGCTGGACGAGCAGCCGCTGACCGAGGCGGTGATGGCGATGGCCGAGCGGGTGGGCAAATCGGCCTTCATCCGCCAGCAGAAGGCGATCATGTCGCGCCCCGACAGCCGGCCGGACCTGCCGCGCATCGCCTGCCCGGCGCTGGTGCTGTGCGGGCGGCAGGATGCGCTGACCCCGCTCGACCGGGCGGAGGAGATCGCCGCCGGCATCCCCGGCTCGACCCTGGTGGTGGTGGAGGAATGCGGCCACCTTTCGACCATGGAGCGGCCGGCCGCCGTGAATGCCGCCCTGGCCGACTGGCTGGCGGCGTAGCCGGATCCCTACAGGGCGGCCAGCAGGGCGGCGTAGCGGGCAGCCTTGCCGATCCCGACCAGGGCGATGAACAGCCGCAGGTCGACCTTCAGCGTGCCGGCGACCACGGTCAGCGGATCGCCGACCACCGGCAGCCAGGCGAACAGCAGCGTCCACAGCCCCCAGCGCCGGTACCAGCCGGCGGCCCGCGCCAGCCCGGCCGGCGACACCGGGAACCAGCGGCGGTCGCCGAAGCGCCCGATCCACCGCCCGAACCACCAGTTCAGGGCCGATCCGGCGGTATTGGCGGCGGTCGCCACGATCAGCAGGGCCAGCGCATCGTGCCCGGCCAGGCGCATCCCCGCCACCACCGCCTCGCTCGACAGCGGCAGCAGGCTCGCCGCCCCGAAGGCCGCCAGGGCCAGCCCGGCATAGGCGGGCAGGATGTCAATCATCGCGCCGGTTCCTGCGGCCGCCGCCCTGATCGCCCTCCGGCCGCGACGCATCGGGCCGCAACGCATCGGGCCGCGCCTTGCGGCGCGGCCCATGCCGAGAGCTTGATCCCGATGGGGGTCAGTTCGAGTAGTACATCTCGAACTCGATCGGGTGCGGGGTGTGCTCGAAGGCGTAGACCTCGCCCCACTTCAGCTCCATGTAGCCGTCGATGAAGTCGTCGGTGAACACGTCGCCCTTCTTCAGGAACTCGCGGTCGGCGTCCAGGTTCTCCAGCGCCTCGCGCAGCGAGCCGCAGACCTGGGGCACGTTCTTGAGCTCTTCCGGCGGCAGGTCGTAGAGGTTCTTGTCCATCGGGTCGCCCGGATGGATCTTGTTCTGGATGCCGT
>CAZEQG010000399.1:2900-3407 GCA_964514295.1 uncultured Alphaproteobacteria bacterium | reverse complement strand
CGCCGCCCTCGACGACTGGCGCGGCCGGCAGACCGAGGGCGTGGCGACGGACCCGGCATGAGCCAGGGACAGGACGGCGCGCCGATCGCGCCAGGGGCGACCGTCGGCATCCTCGGCGGCGGGCAGCTCGGGCGGATGACGGCGCTGGCGGCGGCCCAGCTTGGCTACCGCTGCCATGTCTTCGCACCCGAGGCCGATGCCCCGGCCTTTGCCGTCGCCGCCGCCCACACCCAGGCCCCCTACCTCGATCTCGCCGCCCTTGACCGCTTTGCCGCCACGGTGTCGGTGGTGACGCTGGAGTTCGAGAACCTGCCGGTGGCGGCCCTGCGCCATCTCGGCGAGCATGTGCCGGTGCGCCCGGGCGCCCGGGCGCTGGCGACGGCCCAGGACCGGCTGGCGGAGAAGACCCTGGCCGAGGGGCTGGGCATCGCCGTGCCGGGCTTCCGCGCCGTCGATTCGCCGGAGGACCTGCGCGCCGGCATCGCCGCCCTCGGCCTGCCGGCGGTG
>CAZEQG010000399.1:0-2838 GCA_964514295.1 uncultured Alphaproteobacteria bacterium | reverse complement strand
GGCGATGATCCGCTCGCCGCCTTCGCCGCCATCGGCGCCCGGCCGGCGATCCTGGAAGCCTTCGTGCCCTTCGAGGCGGAATGCTCGGTGATCCTTGCCCGCGGCGCCGATGGCGGCGAGGCCGTCTACCCCGTGCAGCGCAACGAGCACCGCGACGGCATCCTGCGCCGCACCACGGTGCCTGCCGGCCTGCCGCCGGGGCTGGAGGAGCAGGCCGCCGCGATCGCCCGCCGCCTGGCCGGGGCGCTCGACCTGGTCGGTCTGCTGGCAGTGGAGCTGTTCCTGGCCGATGGCCGGCTGCTGTTCAACGAGATGGCGCCGCGGCCGCACAATTCCGGCCACTGGTCGATGGATTTCGCGGTCACCGGCCAGTTCGAGCAGCTCGTGCGTGCGGTCTGCGGCCTGCCGCTGGGCGACCCCTCGGCGCTGTGCCCGGCCGAGATGGTGAACCTGATCGGCCACGACGCCGATGGCTGGCCGGCGATCCTGGCCGATCCCGGGGCCAGGCTGCATCTCTACGGCAAGGCCGAGGCCCGGCCGGGCCGCAAGATGGGCCATGTGACCCGGCGGTTGTGAGGGTCGCATCAGCACCCGAGAACAAATGGCCGCCTGCCGTGCAGACCGACGCAACGGCGCTCGCACCGTCGAGGCCGCCTGTCTGAATCGACGTCAGTTTGGCGCATTCGCCGATGACAAACATCTCATTGAAGCCATATATTGAAGTCGATCCGTACGCCCGTAGGCGGGCATGTTTACGCACCCGCGTGCGACTTGGTCGCGCGCGGGTTTTTCGTTGAGGCGGAACGATGCGGGTGGTTCTGCTCATTGATGGCGGCAATCTGCGCGCGCTGGCGCGCCAGGCCAAGCAGGCCTACAGCCCGGCTTTTGTGCGCGCCTTCGCCACATCATGTGTGGCCGAGCCGGAACAGTTGCTGCGTATCCTTTACTATGATTGCCCGCCCTTCGCCGGGAAGGTGCAGCTGCCGGTGTCAGGTGCGACCCACGTGTTCTCAGCCACTGACGCATTCCTTACGGAACTTTCGCACATGGACCTGGTCGCCATCCGGCGCGGCACCCTGAAGTTCAGGGGGTTCGAGCCGAGGAAGCTGCCGATTGGCCCTGCGGAGTTGACGGATGACGACTTCAAGCCGGTTTTCCAGCAGAAGGGGGTGGACCTGCGCATCGGGCTCGACATCGCCAATTATGCCGATGGCAGAATCGTCGACCGCGTTCTGCTGATGACGCAGGATGCCGATCTGGTGCCGGCCATGAAGCGTGCCCGGCGCGCGGGCATTCAGGTGGTGTTGATCAAGGTGCCCAACTCAAATCTGGTCGGTGAGCTTCGCGAACACGCCGATCTGGTCCGTCTGGTCGCGTGGCCCGGCGAATAGTGCTAGTACGGGACGCGCACGCAGCATCCGGAAGACCATGCCGACCGAGCTTTCCCTGATCCGCAACTTTGCCATCATCGCCCATATCGACCATGGCAAGTCGACGCTGGCCGACCGCCTGATCGAGCGTTGCGGGGCGCTGGAGGCGCGCGAGATGCGCGAGCAGATCCTCGATTCCATGGACATCGAGCGCGAGCGCGGCATCACCATCAAGGCGCAGACCGTGCGCCTCAGCTATCCCGCCAAGGATGGCAGGACCTACACGCTGAACCTGATCGACACGCCCGGCCATGTCGATTTCTCCTATGAGGTCAGCCGGTCGCTGTCGGCCTGCGAGGGGGCGCTGCTGCTGGTCGATGCCAGCCAGGGCGTGGAGGCGCAGACCCTGGCCAACGTCTACCTCGCCATCGACGCCAATCTGGAGATCGTGCCGGTCCTCAACAAGATCGATCTGCCTGCGGCCGATGTGGAGCGGGTGAAGACGCAGATCGAGGACGTGATCGGGCTCGACGCCTCCAACGCCGTGCTGATCTCGGCCAAGACCGGGCTTGGCGTCGACGAGGTGCTGGAGGCGATCGTCACCAGCGTGCCGCCGCCCAAGGGCGACCCCGCGGCCCCCCTGCGCGCCCTGATCGTGGACAGCTGGTATGATGCCTATCTCGGCGTCGTCGCCCTGGTCCGCGTGGTCGAGGGCACGCTGGCGCCGGGGCTGAAGGTGCGCATGATGGCGACCGGGGCCACCCATCAGGTGGACCGGGCCGGCGTGTTCACGCCCAAGATGCGCCAGGTCGAGGCTCTTGGCCCCGGCGAGCTCGGCTTCATCACGGCCGCGATCAAGACCGTGGCCGACTGCAAGGTGGGCGACACCCTGACCGAGGAGCGCCGGCTCGCCGCGGCCCCGCTGCCGGGCTTCAAGCCTTCGGTGCCGGTGGTGTTCTGCGGCCTGTTCCCGGTCGATGCCGCCGAATACCCGGTGCTGCGGGAATCGCTGGAGAAGCTGCGCCTCAACGATGCCAGCTTCCACTTCGAGCCGGAGACCTCGGCGGCGCTGGGTTTCGGCTTCCGCTGCGGCTTCCTCGGCCTGCTGCACCTGGAGATCATCCAGGAGAGGCTGGAGCGCGAGTTCAACCTCGACCTCATCACCACCGCCCCCTCGGTGGTCTACCGCCTGCACATGACCAACGGCACGGTGATGGAGATGCACAACCCGGCCGACATGCCGGACGTGGTGCGCATCGACCACATCGAGGAGCCCTGGATCAAGGCCACGATCTTCGTGCCCGACGAGTATCTCGGCGGCATCCTGGCGCTGTGCACGGAGCGGCGCGGCGAGCAGGTGGAGCTGACCTATGTCGGCAACCGGGCGATGCTGGTCTACCGCCTGCCCCTGAACGAGGTGGTCTATGATTTCTATGACCGGCTGAAGTCGATCAGCCGCGGCTATGCC